>PLDF01000216.1 GCA_003135055.1 Bryobacterales bacterium
GAGCCCCGTCGTCCCCGCCATATTTTCAGACGCTTCCAAGGCTCAGATCGACTCGTTTTCAGCGGATTTTGGCGGTGCTACGGCAGCTGCTACAGTTTTCTACGCATGGGCTGTTGCAATGAAACTTCCGCTCCGTCGTGACGCCGCCTCACGTAGGATCACACGCTGCCACACAACTCGACCAGACGCCACTCTTGTATGCGGGCTCCAAGCGTGTGCTCCTCGTCCCATTCAACTTTGTAAGCGACCTCAATTGTATCCGCCATCTGTCCGGCCGTAAGCAGAGGCCCGATCCGCACAAGAGCAATTGCCACGTATGGCCAAATTGCCTCTGAGTTGGCGATCTCCGGGAATGGCTCGACGTGTTGCGGGAAGGCTCCCTCCTCGACAGCCTCCCGGCCGGGTTCATAGTGCTCAAACAAGCTGGCTTGAATCACGGGCCGAAGCGCTTCGTATTTTTCGGGCAGCTCACGCGCGAGCGCGAGACTTGCAGAATCAGGACGTGTCCGCACACCCGACACGATCAATTCGACGATTCCGTGAGGCCCGAGGGAGAGCGAGCCCTTCCATTGGCGGCCCGAACGCGTCAAGTCGCCGAGGACCTCATCATGGTAAGGCGCAGTCTTAAACAGTTCAAACACGTCCGGACCTCAAGCTACCCGGAGTCGAGCCGTTGACCGGGACTTTGACTTTTCTTTGCCAGTGATCTCGATGTCGCGTCCTAGGAGAAGCAGAAGCCGCATCAGACGCTCGACCGAAAACCCAGACAGCCTGCCCTGCTTCAGCGCCGAGATCTTGGGCTGATCGATTCCGAGAATCGCCGCCGCCTGGCTCTGCGTAAGCCGCCGCCGCTGAATTTCCGCGATGATCTTGGCAGCCAATTCGGCCTTGGCTAACAGGTCGTCCGCATGTGGAAGGTTTAGGTCCGCAAAGACGTTCCCGGAACTGGTCGTAAATTCTCGATTAGGCATCTTCCCTCTCCTCACTTCCCGGCCAGCTTGTGCGCAAGCTGGAGGCGTTGACGGATCAGAGCTAGTTCTCGCTGTGGAGTTGCGATTCCGGACGTCGCCTTCTTCTGAAAAACATGGAGTACGTAAACCGCTTCCCCAACCTGCGTCACATACGCCGCACGATACGGTCCGCTCGGATCGTCCGCGCGCGCCTGCCACACGGTTTCCGCAAAGCCGCGCAACATCTTGGCGCTTTCGTGCTCTGCCCGATCTGCGCTTGGTACAACGCGAAACCGAGCTTGTGTCGAACCGCGGGCGGAAAGCCCGTCAGCCGGTCGAGCGAGTCGACGAGCCAGACCAATTTGCGCGGTTGTTCGGCCGGCTCTGGCACCCTATCCATTATATGCTAGATCTGGCATAAAGTGGTTGTCGTAGACTGTAGCACGTACTGTAGCAGCTCGAAAAGTGACGTCCCTCGATCCCCTCGATCCGCGCAAAATGCCTGTCCGGAGTTGAGCGCTCCGGGAAGGTTCGGTCTCACCGCCGCGGATGAGGAAATTCCGGCCGGAAGCATTACCTCCGGGACGCCCCGACGCATTCCCTACGAACGCCCGAGCCGATTCAGGATCTTGTCCGCCGCCTCCACGCCGCGGAATTGCGCCTCTTCGAAAATCGAAAAACCACTCAGGTCGGAGTTCGCAAACACCAGTCCGGACCGCCCCTGCGCCAGCTCGCGCCGCTGAGAGTCGAAGATCGATCCCACCACCGGTCTGGCCATGGCGTGTCCCATGCGCATGATATCGATGCGCGAAACGCAGCTCCGGATATCGGGGTGTACGCGTTCGAGGTCGCTCAGAATGGCTTCGCTCCAATAGCGCCAGTCCTTTTGCAGAAGCAGCGCGCGGTTTGCGGCCGGCGATCCCTCGGCCAGCGCCCAGTAGAACGTCCACACCGTGCGATCCACTTGCGAGCGAAGCGTCTGGTGCGTGGCATCCACATATCCCAGCGTGGGTGAGCGGGCCACTACGTTGTCCCATGCTCTTTCGACTGTGCCGGCTCCGCGCGGCGGCCGGTCGATTGTCAGGTTCGCCGTCAGCCATGGCGAGTATTCGAACTTTTGCAGCCGGCCGAAGTCTTCCAGCAGATACGGCGCGAGAAATGACGGCGCCGCGTAGATGACCGCATCCGTTACGTAACTTACGTTGTCAGTCAGTACCAGATACCGGTTTCCACGTCGTTTTCCCGGTCGTTCGATTCTCCGCACCATCTGGCCCGTGCGCACCGACCATCCCACGCGCTTCAGTAACTGCCCGGTGATCCAACCGTTGCCTTCCGGCCACGTAAGTGGACCTTTTTCTTCCGGCGAGCGCGATGCGAAGTAATGTACCCCGGCCCATGCGGACGTATCGGCGGCCAATGCGCCATAATCGTCCCGGCAGCAATAGTTCATGTACCACAGCACCAGCGGCGAGTCGATCCGCCGTTGACTAAGCCACTCCGCAAAAGACAGCCGGTCGAGATCCCGCGGGCTCCGGCTCAGCCCGAGTTCCATGGGGATGCTGAAAGCCCCGCTGTCGCGAAACGCGGCAAATAAATATTCCAGCCGCTCAAACTGTTCGCGGTCCTTGCGGCCGAGTCCGATCGATGGCTCAATGCCCTCCTGCCATGCGCCATACAGATACAGTCTCTCCTGCGGACTGAAGCAGAGGTATCGCTCGTTCCACACTCCGTCCCGCAAGACTCCCAACTCTTCGAAGAGCTCGCGGACGTAGATAGCTTTTGGGCCGGGCACGGGCACATAATGCGCCGCCCAGGGATACGCGCTGACTTCGTTCTCGCCAGACCGCGCGTTGCCGCCGGCCTGGCTGTTCATCTCCAGCAAAACGAAGTCCCGAAAGCCACGCTTCTGCAAACGCCACGCGGCGCTAAGACCGGCGATGCCGCCGCCCACGATCACCAGCGGGATGCGCTCCTCGCGCCGCGTAGCGAAAACCGGCGCGCGATCGCGGATCTGGTGGCCGCCGGCGAACGATTCGTTGACGAACGATCCGGCAATTCTGCGCTCGCCCTTGGCGGTCATCCCGGCCAGAGCCGCGCAGCCACATCCAAAAAACTGGCGCCGCGTCGCGGTCAATGGCTGATATCCTTCCAATCCCGATCGTAGGCGCGCACCAGGACCTGGTCGTTCAGCGTATTCGCCGGCATCGGGATGGGCGCCATATCGGGCGGGAACTGGAAAAGGGCGGGCAGCGACGCTACGCTCAGGAAGCGCAGTCCCGGCGGCAGGCTTTTGGGCATGCTGTAATCGCGCAGCGATGCGATCACGAACCCCCACTCCCCGAACGATGGAACATAGACATGGTACGGATAAGTCTTCAGCCCGGCTTGCCGGAGAGTGGTCTCGATGCACCAGAAAGAATCGCGCGCAAACATGGGCGATGTGCTTTGCACCACCAGCAGACCCTGAGCGCTCAGGTGACGGGCCGCGGCGCGATAGAAGGCCGTTGTATAGAGCTTGCCCAGCGCATAGTTAGTCGGATCCGGAAAGTCGAGTACGATGAAATCGGCGCTGCTGGTATCGGAATCGATCCACGGGAAGGCGTCGGCGTTCACCACATGCACCTTGGGTGAGAGAAAACTGCTCTGGTTGAGCGCGGTCAGCATGCGGTTTGAGGAGAACAAGCGCGTCATCGCGGGGTCGAGATCCACTAGAGTGACACTCTCAATTTGCGGGTACTTGAGAATCTCGCGCAACGCCAACCCGTCGCCGCCGCCCAGCACCAGCACCCGCCGCGGAGCAGGAATCGCCGAAAGGCCGGGGTGCACCAGCGATTCGTGATAGCGGTATTCGTCGCGCGAGCTGAATTGCAGGTGACTGTTAAGGAACAGGCGCAGATCGTCCTTAAACCGTGTCAGCACGATGTGCTGGTAGCGCGAATCCCGGGCGAAAATGATCTCATCGGCATAGATGTTATCTTCCGCTGCGGTGGTGATCCGTTTGGCCTCCAGCAGGCCGCCGAGCAAAACCGCTAGAACGATGGCCGACATTCCGCGCAGCAAACGCCTGTTGCCCAGTTGCGCCGCGAACAGATACGTGCTCCACAACGCCACGCCGGCATTGACGATGCCGAACAGCATGGCCGACCGTACCAGTCCCAGCCGCGGAACCAGGACGATGGGAAATAGCAGCGAAGCGGCCAGCGCGCCAATATAGTCGAAGGTCAGCACATGCGCTACGGCGTCCCGGAAATCGAAATACCCGCGGACAATGCGCATCAAAAGAGGAATCTCCAGGCCAACCAGCACCCCGATCGCCGTGACCATGAAGTACATCAGAAATGCGAAGGACTGCGTGTAGGCGAAGGCCAGAAACAGCAAGGCCGACGAGAACCCGCCGGTCAATCCGATCATCAGCTCGATCCAGATGAAGCGATGCACCAGCCCGCGATGGATGTACCGCGACAGCGCGCTGCCAATTCCCATGGAGAAGAGGTAACACCCGATGATGGTGGAAAACTGGAAGACGCTGTCGCCGACCAGGTAACTGGCCAGCGTCGCCGCGACGAGCTCGTAAATCAGTCCGCACGCGGAGATCAGGAAAACGGATATGAAAAGAACTAATGCCACGAGTCTCGTTGCCTCCGCGCTCTGCCGGCGCGCTAGTGAACCGCCGCGGCGATAATCAGGCAGAGACCCAGGGAAAGCGCGCCGATCAGAATCGCCAGCGCGATATTGTGCTCCAGAACGATTTCCTTCCAGAGATGATAGGGCGTCAGCTTATCCAGAATGAAAAAGGCAGCCACAAAGATCAGAATGCCCAGAACGGCGAACACCAGCGCGTTGACAACGTTGTCCCAGGGGAGCGTCATTTCACTTACCTCCTGTGTAATGGTGATAGCTGCTGTAGATAGAGCGATAGGAGCCGGGATTGTCCCGAATGGACATCGGCAGGTCTTTGACTTCGCTGACCGAGGTAAAGCTAAAGCCGCGGTAAGCGCCAGCCCCAAGAAGCAATACCGTCGCGATTCCGTAAATCAGATAGATCCGGTTCCAGATCATTGGCCGCCCCCGAAAGACTTCATGGGGTGATCGCTTTCGGCCCAGCGCATTTGCTCGAAATTGTAAGTCCGCCAGGAGATCAGCAAGGCGGGCAGCAGCAGAGCGGCCAACGCCACCAGATAGATTCCCATCACAGGCACATCGCGCGTCACCGTCACAGTGTATCGCATGGGCCCGGCGTTGGCGTCCGATTCCGGCTCGATGCGCAGGTAATAGCGGCCCGGCGGTATGGACGGCAGCACAACCCGATCGTGCGGGCTGCCTTCTTCCCAGGGGCCGTCCGAATCGACCCCGCTGTAGTAACTGACTTCCCGCCCAAAGTCATAAGCTTGCCCGGTATCTTCGCGGATCAATGCATAGCTCAGATAGAGCCATTGATTGGATACGTCTGCGTCCGTCCTCACTTCAACCGACGAAGTGCGCCCCTTCAGTTCAAATTCCGGCGTGACAAAGGATGGTTCGGTGGTCGATGACGGCGAGAAGGGGTAGGCCTCTTGAAACACCTGTTCCTGTTTCGAAAGGAGCTGGTTCGCCGTGAAAATCACGAAGATGGCGGTGAAGAGACCCGCGAATGTGAACCAAATCTGGCTGGCGGACGCCCGCAGCCCGGAGGGTTGATTCTCGTATACGCCCACCGGCGTGGGCGCCAGGTCCGCCAGCCCGAATGCCTTCCAGATGTCTGCGCCGTGCACATATTCGCCCAGGGTCCAGGTTGTCTCGTTGCCCGTTGTTTCCGACGAGAGAACAAACGGCGGAGCAATATAGTCGGCGACTTCGACGGAATCGTCAACGCTCAATTGCCAGGGGAATTCGCCCAGCGCGAAAGCGGTTTTTGCGAAGCATGTCTGGAACTGCTTGTACTTCTTACCGAGATACCTCGCCGAATCTGCCTCCACCTCGGGCAAGGCGGTGACGGTACTCGCGTCATTCCAATGGCCGTTGTACTCGGTCAAGTAACGGAATCCCTTGTAAGGGCTGAAGAGCAGGTATTCCCGCCAGTTATAAGTGAGGTCATCCACTACCATGGTGCGGACCTGGAAACCGATTACCTCATAATCGGCGCCACGCCACTTTCCCCGGCTGCCCAGCGGGATCAGCGGAACCTCTTTCTCTGTGGCGGCTTGGAAGCGTTGCAGGATTCTGAGCCGCGGGTTCTTGGCATCCAGAAAGCAATAACAATGCTCGCACACGATAGTGACAGCCCGCCCCATGGACCGCACGGTCAGCGGCGCGCCGCAGTTTGGACAAGACAGCGTCTCAACCTGAGGCGCGCCCGGGGGACTCGGCGGCGATCCCGGAGTCATGACCATCCCTCGAATTCGCGCAGGTTCTTAAGCCGGAGCGCGTCGAACTCAACCATTTTCCCCAGGTAGAGCACCGGCTCGGCGTCGCTGTAATCGAGTGTCGCAAAGTCGCCGCCCGTCGATCGCAGATCGACGAAAGTGGCTTCCTGCTTATCCCAATACTCAAATGGAAGCTCGCCTTCCACCCCGCGATAGCGCGCCTGAGTGATCGCGGTCGCCGCAAACGCCGTCTTGTTCCACGTAAACCGATCGCCCAGGTGGATCGAAGCGAGCGCCGGCAGCGGCTCGGCCACGAAGGCGAGCGTCACCGCGTATTGGCTTTGCGCATCCGACAGCCAGGCGCTGCCGCCCTGGTTCCACACGATGTGCCATTCGTTCCAGGAACCCTCGTCATAATCGTAAATGATGCGTCCGGCGACCGTGAAAGCGCGGTCTTCGTAGACTCCGGAAACGCCGATCCGGATTGGGGAACTGTCGGGCGGCAAATCCGAGACCACTCCCACCCGTTCCAGGTTCACGTCCGTGCGAACGAGGATGGAATGGCAATGCGCGCAGGTGGTCTGCACGCTGCTTGACCACTGAAACAGAATCGGGGCGCCGCAACTTGGGCAAAGCGCGGCAGGCTGAGTCATGCGCCGCCTCTTACCGCGATGTAGTCTCGCGCCACGTCGCGGACGATGGTGCGCTGGGCCCCCAGATATTCCCGCAACCGGGATTCGAAATCGCACCGCGGACGCGGGCGGCAGCTAAACGCATTCAGGCAAATCGAGCCATGTTCCGGAAAAGTGTGGCACGTCAGGTGCGATTCCGATAACAAGGCCAGCCCGGTAATGCCGCCAGCATCCGGGAATTGATGCCACAGAATCTCCCCCACCGTATGCAGGCCCAGGTCGTCGATGAGCGCCGCGAACAGCGTACGCAGCACGCTCAAGTCCCGCAGTCCGTCGGGGGAGCAGCCGTGCGCTTCGACAATCCATTCCACACCAACCATAGGTTGCGGACGGTACAACTTAGTATACTGACTGGCAAGCCGGAGTCAAGCTGGATGACACCTCTTACTTCAGAAAATCCTCGCGCACCGGGTTAAAGCTATCCACCAAACGCGCGCGCGCCGAAAGAAGCTGTATAGCGTGAGGCCGGCCGGATGGAATCGCCACCAGATCGCCGGCGCGCAAATGCCGCGGCGCATCGCCCTCCACCAGGAACAGCACTTCACCCTCGGAGACGAAGGTAGTCTGCTCGTGAGGATGCGAATGGTAGGGATCGGCCGCGGCCCACGGCCCGTTTTCCAGATCGAGCAGGACCGTCATCAGCTGGCTGGTATGAACGATGCGGCGCTCGCACCCTTCGCGGAAGCGCTCGCCCTGCGAATCGCGATAAGAAACCATAGAAACAGCATTCATAATTCTCCTCAGTGTAACGTGGCGTGGACGCCCAGTACCACTCATACGAGATCCGCACGCGACCCAATGGGTCGCGCCCCTGGGTCACGCTCTTGCGCTCGGATCAACCATTACGCGGGAGAGGAGACTAGTTCTCAGTGGGCGTCTTCTCGACATGATCGATAACGATCAACTCCACGGGTCCCTTTCTCGGCTCCAGTCTAAGCCCGAGCTGCGCTTGCACGGCCCCGAAAATATCGGGGAGAGGTTCCGCTTCCGGCAGACCCGCCGCCGGCGTACCTGCTGCACCCAATCCTGGAGGCGGCGGCATTGGCCCCATGGGCCCATTCATTCCCTCCGGCGAATAGGTCAGGGTGAAATCGTATTTCGCTCTTAGCGCGGTCGCATCCGTCACTGGCCGGCTCATTAGGCCTGTCAACCGGTCTGCTAAGTCCAGCATCGTTTTCTGTCGACCGAACATTCGGGCACGGCCGGGCATCATGAATATGACTATGGGTGCTCCCGCCGGGACTTCCAGGACCGGAAAGCCGTCCGAATCGATTTTGGGTTGCGAAGGCAGCGGCGGCGGGAGTGGCGGGTCACTGTCATTCACGGGAACTGCTTCCGTCGACTCCTTCATCCTAGGTCCATTCCTGGCCACTACCAGCGAGTACATCGGGAGCTCTTTAGTTTCCCGATGGCTCGTCATTTTGAACCGTTCCGCAAGCGGGTTCTGCAGCATCGCCCGGAACTGCTCCTTAGTAGTGTCGGGCGGCATGGTGGCCGTAATATCGAACCTCTCCGTATCCAGCAAGCCCGGCCCAACGACCTGAAAGGTCTTCATGTCGTAGGCGGTCGTCAAAAGGTTCCTCAGGGTCATGTACGGATAGTGAATCCGGCCGGGGTCCTGAGTTCCGGGGCCTCCGCTAGGCCGCGGCAATAACATTCTGCCTTGGCCGTCGGGCGTCAGCGGCGTCGCCGGCTTAATCGATGCTGCATCGAAGGTAAGCGGCTTGTCCACGGCTTGGCCATGGGCCGGGACGGTGACCGAGGCCATGACGAGGGCCATGACGAAGCGCCATGTGAGCGCCAGTAATCCATTCTGCACGGTTGCCGCGAGCATCTTTGACTCCTTTGCGCCGCCAGTCTATTTATTCCGCGCCCATATTCGGGACGAGCGCGCTGAATCATGCTTACTAATTAGTTAGTATTTTTGGCCGCTCATGTCAAGCCTCCGGAACAAAACCTGCCTGCACAGGCGGCGATGTCACTCAAACGCCGTCTTTCCAATGGTCCACGCTCGCTGTGACGGGCTTTGGCGGCCACACAGTGCCAGTCCGGACACAATTTCCGCTTACGGAGAAGACTCATGTTCGATAACTCGACTCGCATCTCGCTGGCGAGTCTGTACGTGCTGTTTTGCCTAGCCGCGCCGTCCCTGCGCGCCGCCGACGATCCCAAGGAAATCGTCCGCCGCGCTCTGCGGATTAATGCGCGCAACCGCGGGTCGGAGCGCAGCTACACCTACGCTCAACGCGATGAGAGCGCACGCTTGACAGCGCCGGCGCGGTCAAGAGGCGTGAGTCCAAGACTTGGGATGTCGTCACGTTGCAGGGATCTCAGTTTCGCCGCCTGACGCAGCGCGACGACAAGCCACTCTCGCCGAAGGAGGAGCAGCAGCAGGAAGCGGGCCGCCAAAAGCGCGAGGCGGCCCGGCGAAAGACCGCAGAGTTACGCGCCAGGGAAACGCCCGAACAACGCCAGAAGCGCCTGGATGCCAGGGAACGCGCCCGCAAGCGGGAGCAGCAGGAAATGGAGGAGGCTATCGACGGTTTCGATCTGCGCCTGATTGGAGACGAGCAGGTCGACGGAGTTCCCGTGTGGGCGATCGACGGCGTGCCGCGGAAGGGCTATAAGTTCAAGTCCAATGAGTCAGCCAGCGTCTTAGGTAAGATGAAGGGCCGCATCTGGGTCGCTAAGAGCGACTATCAGCCGGTCAGGATCGACGCCGAGACTACCGGCACGATTGCGTTTGGCACAGTCCTCGCGCGCATCTACAAAGGCGCCCGCGTTCATGTTGAGTATACCTATGTCAACGGCGAAGTTTGGCTGCCTAAGCGCGAAAGTTTCGGCGTATCCGGCCGCATCCTGCTGGTGAAAGGACTCCACGAAGAAGGCGATTCCACCTACAGCAACTACAAGAAATTCTCCGCCGATTCCCGCATCATAGACGACGACCGGTAGCAGCCGCGCGGCTGCACGATCCGGCATGATACGGCCCGAGTGACCGCCGGCGCCGCACTTTGTCTTGAGCGCGCGGAGGCGACCAATCTGCAAGCCGCCTTTGCGAAAGAGTAGTCTGGCGTCGCTCCCTCGCGCGCGCGGAACAGTTGCCAGCCGGATGTCCGGCGCCGCCGAACAACGCCCGGGTGAGGAAGCCGCCCAGCGCGGCCGGCATCGCGATGCTATTTCACGATCTCGCCGCAGGCGATGCGATCGCCGGCGTTGCCCGATGGGTCCGACTTCAGATCGTCCGCCTTCGCGTGAATCACCAGAGCCGTTCCGCCATTCGAGAAGATCGAATGATTGTCACTGCCCATGTTCACGAACAAATCCGTGAACGTCATTTTGGCCGTACCGTTCGCCTTCACGGTAAAATTATTCATGTCGCCGGCGTGCGGATGCGGAGTCGCCGGATTGTTGATCCCGTGATGCGAGCTTTCCGGGTTGAAGTGCCCGCCCGCGGTGGTGAATCCCGGGGCTTCGCACTTCGCGGTCTGATGGATGTGGAATGCGTGCTCGCCCGGCGGGAGGTTCTTCGCGTCCAGCTTGATGGTTACGCCCTTGTCCCCCTTGATCGCGCTGATCGTCGCCGTGCCGACGCTCTGCCCTTGGGCGTTCTTCAACTCCACCGTCTTTGAAGCGGCAAAAAGCGCCATCGCGCCGAAAACTCCGGTGAGCGCAACAGCAAGATATTGTCTAGTCATGTTTTCTCCTTACGATGAACCAGTGTATCCCAATCGGCGCCGCTTTTCCGCCGCTTTTGGACTATTACGAACCGGGGGGAATTCCGGGACACTGCGGGCGGACCAGGTGAGCGCTACGTATTCCAGCTCGATGCGGCTGCCCGCCCCCAGCCAGCGATAGGTGGGAACGCCGAAGAGTCTGTGGCGCTCAATCATCCGAAGCCGTGACTCGGGCATCGGGGAAACACCGAACTCCATTCCCCGCGCGAGAGTCCGGCCGTTCCAAGGGGCATAGGTGCGGCTACAGTTCTCTTCCCAAACGCCTAACCAGGGGAAGTCGCTGCGCCTCCAGACGTATCCGAAGGCCAGCCGGTATTGAGGCGCAAAGGCAAGAAAAAAGGCGTCGTCCCGGACGGGGTCCATAAGGTGCGCGGTGTATGCACTGGAGGCCGCAAAGTGGTTTGCCACGCGAAGGTCCACGCAGTCTTCGCTGGATTTTGGAGCCATCGGCCAGTAGAACTCGGCGCCCGCACGCAAGTAGCCGGCGCTTCCGAACTCCGTCTCAAATACTTTGGAGCGGGTGGCGGACATGCGGAACTGCGTGGCGCCCTTTTCGAGGAACGGGGGGCCGAGGGAGACGTGCTGGGTCCACGCAATGGGCCGGTCGCTGGCCGAAAGATTGTCCACGACTTCGCGTATCCGGACGGTCCGGCCTTGCAGCTCGATGACGCGCTCGAAGCGAAGTTGGGCGAGCGGCAGGGATGCGCGCATAGTCATGCGGGTCGCAGCCTGTTCGATTTCGTAGAGCGCGACTGCGGCCTCGCCGTGAGGCGTAATGCCCGCCGCGGCTTCTTCCGCGGACGGGCCGCCGAAAAGATCGAGACAGAGGCTGTGACCCATAATACCCGCGAGCAGTTTCGCCTCTGGCGCGGCGCCGTAGTCATGGACGGCGGGGTCATAGGCTGAAGGCTCGATGGACGGCCACGGGGGCGTCCAGAGCGGATTGACGCCGGTCTGCTTATCGAGGATTTCGGCAATATGGCCGCCTTCACGAAGGGCGGTCACACGCAGGCGGGAGTTTTCGATGCTGACTGACTTGCGGCCACGGTAGAGAGCGTCGGACATGGGGATTATGAAAGGTGAGGTCAGGGCGCGCACCCATGGCCGGGTTTTGTGGGGCAGATTGTCAATCTGCGAACCGGCCTCATGGCTTCTCCTCAAAAACCAGGCGGTCCTTCTTGGCTTCGATTTTGGCAGCGTCGATCCCGGGGACCTTTTTCAGGTCGTCGATAGATTTGAACGGGCCGTTTTTCGTGCGGTATGCGATTATGGCCGCGGCTTCCGATCGCTTGAGAGTCAGCCCGCTTTCCAGATCGATTGCGCGAGCCTTGTTGACGTTGATCCGTGGGACTTCCTCGGCCGCAAAGTGGGCCGCGAGATAGTCGATGACTGCTTCAGTCTCCTTGTCAGTCGCCTTTGCGCCGAGTGAGACCATCTTGTCTACGGTGGCCGCCCACCCGGCGCGATCCTGGCGAAGGGATATGGACCGCGCCAGCTCATGACACTGGCTGCAGAGTCTCTCGGTCTCCGCCTTACCTGGGACGTCGGGCAGTTGGGCCCACGCGGCGCTGGCGAGGAGCGCCGAGGCCAGTAGAGACTTAAGCCGCATTTGTCACACACTTTCTGCCGCGGCGTTTCGGTTGGCAGGCGAAAGCGCCTGAGCTACAAGAAAGCTCGCCATGCAAAACCACCGGCGGCAAGACCGCCGGCGCTACCACCGCCGGCGTTACTACCGGCGGCGTTATTACCGGCGGCGTTACCACCGGCGGCGTTACCGGGTCGGCGAAATTGCGTGAGACAGGCGGGTTAGTGTTCAATCGGGAAACCAAAGGCGTAGAATGTGCCATCGCTGGCTCCTAAGTATAGTTGACTGCCGATCGCAGAAAGACCACCAATGCGAACCGCGGCGGACAACGCCTTGCCGCTGTTCCATAACTCCTTACCTGTGGCTCCATCGAGTGCATAGAGGACCGCCGGCGAAGAGCTAGACACAGCAAATACGACGCCGTTGACTAGGATCGGCGCTAAAGGCGACGCTATCTCGCGCGATGTCCAGCCGGGCTGGAGAACCGGCGCGCCACTCTGGCCGGCAACCTTCCACGCCGCGATGGAGTTATTAGACGGGGCCGCAAGCCAACGCGTACCGGCATCCTGCCAGCTTGTCAGCGCGCCCGAGACGACCGCGGGGAATGCGGCGCCGGTTAGCGAGGCGTCATCCGGTGATCTCATGGCAACCAGATGCAAGCGGCCGTCGGCGGTTGCCGCGGCGACCATCGTGGCTTTGTTGTGTTCGGAGCTGTGTTCGGAGTTGTCTGCGGAGTCGTATTCGAAAACCACCGGAGACGAAACGAACGCCTGGTTATCGGAATGGTAGGTAGCCTTTACCTGCAAAGTCTTGGGCTCAAGAGCAACCAGTTCGCCGCCGGTGGTCGCGACGTACGCCACTCCGTCAGGACCGAAGGCAGCCCCGGCCGAGCCGGCAACGTCACCGGTGGCCGGCGTCCAATGGACGACCTCCTTGGATTCAATGTCGAGGGCCCACACGCCATTGGGCGCGCCACCACAGCTACCGGAAGTGGCCGCGTAGGCCACGTTATCGAGTACGATCAAGCCGCGCGCGTTGGCGCCGGCTGGAAGGAATGCCACCGGGGGAGCGGGTTCCTCGCCGTTCGATATGTACATCGAGTGGAACATTCCATCGCTCGAGATCACATCCAGAAACGACACTTTGGAGGCGAAGGGATCGTTCGCGGCCCCCCGGCCCCGTCCGCCATCCGGTGGGGCTTCAGCGGCGCGAGCGGCGGCCTCTGCGATGGTGACGGCTCCTTCGTCCGGCGCTCCGACAGCGCTTTTCGCGGCGGCGCCGCGCCCACCGCCGCGTCCGCCACGTCCGCCGGGCGCCGCTGGGAAAGCTGCGCCAGTGGGGCGCGCCACATTAGCCGTCATCCCGCCGCCGCAAGGCGCCGAAACGTCGCGCGGGGCTGCGCCCGCCGCAAGAGACTTCTTCCACTCGACGCGACCCAGGTCGGTGTCGAAAGCGGTGATGTCGCCGGATCTGCTGCCGACCAGCGCGAACGAGCGAAATCCACGGTATCCGATGTAGCGATTGAGCGTGGCGGCTACGGACGGTTCGCTATTCAGCTTGATTTTCCACGCAACTTGAAAACCGGGTTTCTGTACACTGGTCACCGAAATCTTTGGGTCCGTGCGAACCCAGGACGAACGCTGCGCGTCGCCGCCGGCCGTCATCCAATCGGAACTGCCGCGCCCGCCCTGCGCCCGCGCCGCGGCGGCCCAGACGAATGCGCAAGCAAACGGCAAGGCGGCAGAAGCAGTGAGTCTTCGCATGGTGATAACTCCTCTCCAGTTCATTTTCCAGCCAACGCCTCGGCAATGGCCTTCTCCGCGAGCGGGGCCATTACAGCGTAACCTGCCTCATTGGGAAGCAGACCGTCGCTGGTTAACTCCTTCTTAAAGTTGCGCCCTTCGGCAAGAGCGGAGTAATAGTCGAGATAGACGGCGCCGCTGCGCGCGGCATAACCCTTGATCCAGCCGTTCAACCCGATGATCTTGCCTTGAGGCCGCAACGCCGTCTGATTCCTGAAGCAGTTACAGACAGGCGTGACCGAGGCAAGCACCACGCGGATGCCATTCACTTTGGCCAGCTCAACCATCGAGGTGATATTTTCCGCGATCATCCCTTCGGTGGAGGGGCCCGTGACACTCGCCATATCGTTCGTGCCCGCCAGGATCACGACTGCCTTCGGCTTGAGTGACAGGACATCTTGACGGAATCGCACCAGCATTTGCGGCGTGGTCTGGTCTTTGATACCGCGATTTAAGTAGGGCTTGCCCGGGAAGAATCTGCCATCGGCTGCGCCCCACTGTTCGGTGATTTGGTCGCCAAGGAAGACGACACGGTTCTCTCCCGGTTTGGGAGGCCGAAGCTCGGCGTTTTCGCTGCCGTAATGAGTGAGGCTGGCCCAATCGATGAGTAGGCGCCTGGCGTGTTCAGTCTGGCTGGCAGGGTCGCCGGTCTGCGCTTTTGCGGACCAGCTAAGTAATAAGAGGCATGCGAGGGTTGCGATAAGCGGTTTGTTGCGGAAGTTCGGACGGGTAGCGCCAGACCGCTTGGCGAGCGGCTGAAAGAAAGACGCGTTCACACGAGTGTGAACGCTGCACGCAGGAGTGCGCGCGCCACGTGTTTGAAGCGGAGGCATTTTATTTCTTGAGACCGAAGCAATATAGATTGTTGTCGAAGGTGGCGATGTAGACCCGGCCGTTGGCAAGAGAAAGGCCGCTCCAGTGATTCCATGACGTGATCTGATCGCCGCTCGACCATAACTCTTTCCCGGTCTGCGCATCGAGGGCATAGAGAACGGCGTGAGTGGATCCGGGAATGCGGCGGCTGGCGTCGTCGGCCAGTCCGACATCGGCATAAGCCTGCTCGGTGTCCTCGCCGTTGCCGTAGGCGTAGATGACTCCGTTGGCGATCACCGGCGGTTCGGCGCGGTTCATATCGCGCGAGATCCAAGCAGGAGTCAGTTGCCACTTTCCGTTTTTCTCTTCCACCTTGAAAGCCACAATCGCCCCGTACTTCACCGGGCCATTTTCGATGGGCGCCTTAAAGGCCGAGTGTTTCGGCCCCCAGATGGGAGTCAGCACCCAGCGGACACCCTTGGAGTCTTCCCAACTGGCCAGGGAACCCCAGATGCCGGCGGATGCGAAATTGACATCTTCATTGCAGAGCAGCGGGCCGCGGAACAGGGGCGTGCGATGATCGTCTCCGCCGATCGACTTAGTATCCATGAGATACATGCGGCATTCTTTGCCGGCGTCCACCATGAACTCGTGGCCTTTGTAATTGAAAATGGCGGGAGTGACCTGCATGTCTAAGTCGCGCTTGACAAGCCACTCGGCATTCGAGGGTCCGTAGTAATCTTCGAGTTCGAGCGCCTTGGTGTCGGGATTTTGTTTGATACCGATGATGCCATTGCCGAATATGCCATTTTCCGGGTCCCATTTGCCATCGCCGGTTCCCGTGTACATGGTTCCATCGGCGCTAATCGCGGGCCCGGTGCGGCCCCACATGCCGCCGCCGGACGGGCCCCACGTACCTACCTTTTTCGTCGCCAGATCGTAAGAATAGACGATGTTGGGATTGCCGCCGCAGCCTTGCGCGGTATGCGTGTAGATGACGTTGTTCCAAAGATTCAAGGCGTAAGGCTTGCCGTTCGGCGGCATGAATTTGGAAGGGGGCGCGACATCTTCACCATCGCCCACATTCAACTGGTGAAGCATGCCGTCCCAGGACGCGGCGTAGATGGTGTACTTGCCCGGCGTGTTGGTAGGCGCAATCACCGGAGTGGCCGTGATTCCGCCGGGACAGAGGATGTCGCCGCGCCGGCCGCCAGTGGCCGGCGGCGTCCAAGCGCTGACGAAGCGCTTTTTCCAGAGCAACTCGCCTTTCTCGACATCGATGGCGTAGATGTTGTCCGATACGCCGGCGTCAATGGCAATCTGCTTGACGCCCTCGGGCGTGTTGACGCGCTCAACGATCAGCGGCGGGAACAGCGAGTGCATTTGCCGCGGTTCATTATCGAGATGAAGCTTCCAGAGAAGCTTCATATTCTTGACATTCTCGAGGGTGAGAATCTTCTCGTCCTTCTGCCATGCGGTTCGTTGAGGATTGCCGCCGTCGGTGAGCCAGTCGGCCCCCCAAGCCAGGAAACAGCCAAGGGAAACTGCCATGAGGCTCAATTTTGTTCCGATCCCGAGTGTCATAGATTTATTCTGATCCGAAATCTTTTTTTCGCAAGCAGGGTGCGTTGGTAATTGTACCGGAAGCTGAGTGGCGTGCGCGCCGGTGCGTAGTTGGCGGTGTGTTGCCGATGCTGGAGGGTTGAGTGGCGGCCGGGAGTGGGTATTCAACGCGGAGTTTCGGAGTTTTTGATGAGGATGAGGTCAAAGGCAACGGCGGAGGAAGCGGAGAAGGGGGAGTTTCCGGCTTGGGGAGTGAGTGTTTAGCCGTGGAGAGTGGGTATTCAACGCGGAGGCGCGGAGATTTGGAGATCACGCGGAGTTTCGGAGTTTTTGATGAGGATGAGGTCAAAGGCAACGGCGGAGGAAGCGGAGAAGGCATCGCGGATTTGGCTTGCCCTGGGGTGGTTGAGTGTCCGAAAATGGGACTAGGGTCGTTTGGTATATCGTGGGTTGGGGCGTGGCGGTTGTGGAGGGTGCGTTGATAGGCGGGCTGCCGGCGCGCCGGGCGCCGTAATGGGAGATTCGCAGGTGGACGGCGATTGCCGGGGACGGGCTGAGTGGTTTTGAGCGAAGACATGGTTGCCAATACCATGGTACAGTATGCGACCTAAGAAACATGCGTAAGTTGTTGAATCTATAGGGCAGACTGCTTGAACTGGGATTATACGCAGATTCGCGGTGAGGCGTGGAGGGCGGTAGCCGTAGCCGATATAGTCTGAATCGGAGGGGGTTAGGTCGGTAAACTGCGCGCCCCAGTTACCGGTGGGGCATGGGGCGCGGGTTTGGTTGCCAGAATCCGACGGCGATCAGCCGTAGAGTTGATTCTTTCGTGCCGGATGCGTTCCGCGCGGGACGGGACTTCGTCTTTCGCCTCGGCAGTGGCGATCATACCACCGATGCGGGCGGTCGTCCTTGCCAGGTCGTCAGCCAGATCGGCGACGGCAGGCAAGGCTCTGGTAGGAGTACGAAAGTGGCGCTGGCTCTCGCCGGGCGCTATTTCCGCGCGGAGGCGGTGGCGATCATACTACTGATGCGGGCGGGCATCCTTACCGGATCGTCAGCCAGATCGGCGGTATGCCATCAATCTGCAATTCGACGTGAGCCGTCATGAGACGTGGCAGGTTCGGCGGTCAACCTTCGTCAGACGGGCTTGGCGCCGACCTGGGCGCCTGGTGTGCAGCCGCACCTAGCTACGCTAGGGGAATAACCCCGCTTGCGCCCCATCGCCTGGCTGGCGTTTTATCTTAAAGTATTCAAACGCCAATTCCGTCGCCACGCGCCCCCTCGGCGTCCGGTTCAGGAACCCAAGCTGGATCAAATAGGGCTCATACACTTCCTCGATGGTATCCGCCTCTTCGGCGATCGACGCGGCGATCGTGTTCACGCCCACCGGACCGCCACGGTATTTTTCCAGAATGGTCAGCATGATCTTCTGGTCGATCTCATCCAAGCCGTATCGATCCACGTCCAGCAGATTCAACGCCGTCTGCGCCACCGGCTTGGTGATTCGTCCATCGGCCCGCACCTGCGCGTAATCGCGGACGCGCCGCAACAGCCGGTTGGCGATGCGCGGCGTCCCCCGGCAGCGCCGTGCGATCTCTTCCGCCGCGGCATCCTCGATCTCCACATTCAGCAATTGCGCCGAGCGCTTCACGATGGTCTGCAGCTCTTCCACCTGGTACGGGTCGAGCCGCAATACCAATCCGAAGCGCCCACGCAGCGGCGCGCTCACCAAGCCTTGCCGCGTGGTGGCGCCGATGGCCGTGAATTTGGGCATGGGCAGCGAGTGAGTCCGCGCGCCCGGCCCCGCGCCCACCAGAATGTCGACGCGGAAATCCTCGAGCGCCGAGTACAACATCTCCTCCACATCCGGCAGCAGGCGATGGACTTCGTCGATGAAGAAGACCTGGCGCGCGCGAATGTTGCTCAGAATGCCCGTGAGGTCGAGCTTCTTTTGCAGGACCGGGCCGGATGTGGTGGTGAATGGCGCCTCCATCTCCTCGGCGATGATGGATGCCAGCGTAGTCTTGCCCAATCCCGGCGGCCCGTACAGCAGCACGTGGTCCAGCGCCTCGCCGCGCATGCGGGCGGCCGCGATGGCGATGGAGAGGTTCTCCTTCAGTTTGCTTTGCCCGGTAAAGTCGGCGAGGCGCCGCGGACGCAATCCCGCTTCGAACTGGGCCTCTTCGGGTTGCGCATCGCCTGAAATGAGCGGCCGGCCGGGCATGTGCTCTTACCGTACCAGTTCCAAAGCCCGGCGGAAGAGCGGCTCAAACTCGGCGGGCGCGCCCGCGGTTTTGGCTTTGCGCACGGCCGCCTCGGCTTGCGGGCGCCCGCAGCCCAGGTTGAGCAGCGCTGAAAGCACGTCCTGTTCCACCGGCGCGAGCGCTTCGGCGGCGGGCGTTGCGGGCTCTTCGCCGGTGACTGCCGGCAGCTTATCGCGCAGCTCAACCACCATGCGCTCCGCGGTTTTCTTACCCACCCCCGGGATGCGCACCAGCCGTTCCACCTCGCTGCGCCGGATGGCATTCACCAGGTCGACCGCCGTCACGCCGGAGAGCACCTTCACTGCCAGCGTTGGCCCGATGCCGCTCACGCCGATCAGCTTTTCGAACAGCGCCTTTTCGTCCTGCGTCAGAAATCCGTAGAGCGCCAGCACATCTTCGCGCACGTGCGTATGGATTCGCAGGCGCACCTCGGCGCCCGTTTCGGGCAGATGGGTATAGGTGGAAACGGGAATCGTAACGTCGTATCCCACGCCTCCAGCCTCCACCACGGCCTGGTTCGGATGCTTCTCGAGCAAAACCCCGCGCAGCAGCGCAATCATAGACTGTATTTTAGTAGTGTTGGGTTTGAGTAAACAATGGTGTTCGGAGGGTGCTTAACCGATCTGGGGAGCAATCGCCGGGATCGCCCGCTTGACAGACGAAAGCGTCTGTCCCACGCTGATGTGCAAGCTTGCGTTTCTTGTGGGGCAGGCGCTTTCGCCAGGCGCTTTCGCCTGCCAAGTGCGGCTGAGCCCCGAAATCCCGGAATAATCGCCCCCATTTGAGTAAACAATGGCACGCCGCCGCTTCTTTGTCGACACCCTGCGCAACGGATTCGCCGAGCTCCACGGCGAGGAGGCCCGCCACCTGACGCGCGTCCTCCGCGTGGAGCCCGGCCAGCAATACGAAATCTCCGATAACCACGCCGCCTATCTCGCCGAAATCGCCGAGGCGCGCGGCGAGCGCGTGGTTTTTCGCATCGTCGAACCGATTCCCGCGCCCGACCCGGTGGTTTCCATCACCCTGCTGGCGTCGATCGTCAAGTTCGACCGCTTCGAATGGATCGTCGAAAAATCCACCGAGCTGGGCGTCGAGCGCATCGTTCCGGTCGCGGCTGCACGCACCGAAAAAGGCCTTTTCGATGCCTCGGGCAAACGCACCGAGCGATGGCTCCGTATCGCGCGCGAATCCAGCCAGCAATCGCGGCGCGTCCGCATGCCTGAGATTCTGCCCGCCGTCCGCTTCGAGCGCGCCGTCCACTTCGAGCACGCCATCGGGGAAACCGCGGAATACCGGTGCTTTCTGGATGAAGGCTTCCGGGGTGAATGCTTCCTGGGTGAAGCTCTGGCGCCTCCTCTGCTCGCCACCCTGCCCGGCGAACGCACTGCCACGGACCGTGTCGCCGTGCTGCTTGGTCCGGAAGGCGGTTGGACCGATGCCGAGCGCCAACTGGCCATGGCCTCGGGCTGGCGCGCCGCGTCGCTGGGACCGCAAATCTTACGCACGGAAACAGCCGCGGTGGCCGCGCTTGCCATTCTTGCCAACGCATGGATGGTCTAATGAACGCATGGATGATCTGAGAACCCATGGTCTGAGAATGGGGACTGAAACTCGTCGTCGCAGGGCATGGCCCCGCGCCACTGATGGTCTAATGAGAATAGGGACTGAAACCGCCGCGTGCCGGAAATCTTCGACCTTTTTCTCTTCATTGTTTTTGTAATCGTTCAATGGCGCATCTCGGCGGCTCTGTGGAAAGCGCACAGGCAGCCGCTGGCGCGCGCTTCGATAGTGCTCTTCGAGGCGCTGGTTGCCTGCGGCTACGCCTGCACCTTCGCCGGCCCCGGCCGTCTTACGATCGTGCCCGGCCGCGTCGCGGAAGTCGCCGCCGCCGCGGCGCTCACCTATCTCGTCGCTGCCTCCTTCATGTGGGCGATCTATTGGACGGCGGGCCGCATCCGCAAACATTTTGACGCACCCACCAACGCCGCGCGCCGGCTGGCGCTTAATGCGGCCGGCAATCTCGCCATGGCCGCGCCTCTCGCAGCCCTTGGCTACGGCGCCCTGATTGAGCGCACCAGGTTCCGCGTGCGCGAAATCGATGCGTTCCTTCCCGGTCTCGCGCCGGGGCTCGATGGGCTCCGCATCCTGCAGTTGAGCGACATTCATATGGGCCCGTTCCTCAGCGAATCGGACCTGGCCAGAGTGGTCGATATGGGGATGGAATTGAAGCCCCATCTCGCCGTGATTACCGGCGACCTGATCTCCGCCCGCGGCGATCCGCTGGATGCCTGCATCCGTCAACTGGCGCGCGTTAGAGCCGACGCGGGCGTCTTCGGCTGCATGGGCAACCATGAACATTACGCGCGCGCCGAGGATTATACGGAACAGGCGGCGGCGCGCGCCGGAATCCGCTTCCTGCGCGGGCATTCGCAGCAGCTGCAATTCGGCGGCTCGACGCTAAACCTTGCGGGCGTGGATCACCAATCGAGCACAAGCGGAAAAAAGTATCTGGCGGGCGCGGAACGCATGGTGGTTCCCGGCGCGCTCAACCTGCTGCTCTCGCACAATCCCGCCGTCTTCCCGGTGGCGGCGCGCCAGGGCTATAATTTTATGCTGTCCGGACACACGCATGGCGGCCAGATCAATGTCGAGATTTACGACCAATCCATTTCGCCGGCGCGCTTCGTCACGCGCTACATCTACGGCCTCTACCACGAGCGGGGGGCGGCCGCATACGTCACGCGCGGAATCGGAACCATCGCCATCCCGGTCCGCATCGGGGCTCCGCCGGAAATTACCGTGATCCGGCTGAGAAAGGCTTAGCGGCGTCCCGTGCGCTACTTAATCCTGAGCGACATCCACGCCAACTGGGAAGCGCTCGGCGCGGTGGTGGCGGATTCCGCCGGCAGCTTCGATCAAGTGCTTTGCTGCGGCGATCTGGTCGGCTATGGCGCCGATCCGAATCTCAGCGTCGAATGGGTTCGCGCCAATTGCGCCGCCGTGGTGCGCGGGAATCACGATAAAGCCTGCACCGGCCTGGACGATCTGGAATGGTTCAACCCGATCGCGCGCACGGCCGCCCTGTGGACCGCGCAGGTTCTCACCCCGGAGAACGCCGATTACGCCCGCGCTTTGCCGAAAGGACCGGTCACGCTGGGCGGTTTTGAGATAGTGCACGGCTCGGCGCTCGACGAAGACGAATACGTGCTGGGCCCCGCCGAAGCCGAGCAGGCATTCTTTTACATGGAAAACCGGGTGGAGTTTTTCGGCCACACGCATGTGCAAGGCGGCTTTCTCTGGAACCGTTCGCGCGTGGAGATTCTCCATCGCGTGGCGACTCGCAGTAACAAGCAGTTGCTGGAAATCGACCCTGGGTGCGCCTACATGATTAATCCCGGCTCCATCGGCCAGCCCCGCGACGGCGATCCGCGCGCGGCATATGCCGTTTACGATACCGATGCGGGAATGGTGACGTACCGCCGCGTGGCGTATGACGTGGCGGGAGCGCAAAAAAAAATCCGCGACGCCGGCCTGCCGCCCATCCTGGCGGACCGGCTGGCGGCCGGGAGATAGACTGTCGTTCGGGTTGCGGCTCCGGCGCGCCGTGCTGCCTTTGGGGGTTGCCTGATTCATGACTTTCATGCGCGTGTTACGGCCGGCGCGCGAGCCGTCGGACGAACGCACGGGATGGGAGTCTTCACCAGCGGGATCGTATCCGGAGCTTGTCCCGTTTACCGAAATTTTGAGAGAGCCATGACTGGTTCGCCCCCTGGCGGGCTTTTCATGAAATTTTGCGAGCCGAAGGCCCTGGGCAACAGACGACAAACAACGATCGTCTGTCCCACCTCACCCACTCGACCAGAACCTTCCCCACAAAACGTCCGCTGGCTACGCCTTCCCGAATCCGCTAAAGCACCCATTGAAGCAGAGCGAGTTTGCAGCGATCCTGATGGAGGGAAGCAGTTTGTGGTGAAGCCGGGAGCATTCGATATCATGGCCGGTAGTTCATCCGACGACAGCATGTCGCGCAGGCGCACTAGCCCAGCGTTGTTTATACCGAAACCGCGGCGCCGCCCAACACGTCGTCCCGAAAATATGGAATAAGCTCGTCGGGAGTTCTGATCTGAGATCGACTCTCCAGCAGAGCATAGCTGCCAATTCCCGCTCCGGCGCAGCCATCTTGGAATAACCGGTGCGATGCCTCCGGTCAAATTCCACCAGGATGTCGCTGTCGCTGCCGTCGCGGAACCGATCGGTCAGCGCCGATCCAAAAAGCCACAGTCTCCGGATGCCGTTCGCACGGCAAATGCCGCGATCCGGCCCAGATCGGGTTTGAATCGTAGTCCGGCTTGAATCGCGGTCAATGCCATGCATCCAACATTATGCCGTGTGGATCGCGCCGGAGTCCTCGTCCGCCAGCACCAACCCCGAAGGCAGTTCCTCTCCGAAGATGCGCCCTAACGCGCTCTCATCCGCTTCTTCGCCTTCAAACAGCGCCAACAGCCGCTCGGCATGCGGCGCCGCCTGCAACTTCACGCGGATGGCCGCGCGCGTGGGCGCCGGGAGATCTCGCGTCGGGTCGCCGATGCTCCGCCCGATCGCCGCCAGCGCCTCCGCCGCGTTCGCAGCTTTGAGCAGCGCCTCGGCCCATCGCGTCGCGGTCGCGGGCGGGACCGCCAGATTGACGGGCCCATAGAATAGCTTGCGCGCGCCCAGCCGCGCCAGGCACCACAGCTCGCTCTCTTTGTAATCGCCGGTCTTGACTCGCTTGATGAGCGCTTCGCCCAACTCCGTCTTCGTGCCCACGGGCAGCAGCTCCAGGCTGGACGCGGTGCGCCACATTTCGCGCAGCAGCGCCGAGTTGATGCGCTGCGGCTTCTTGTTGCCGCGCGGCAGCAGCGATGCCGCCAGGCGCTGATACACATCGGTCTGCTGGTTGCGGTTGAGGCCGCCGGCGACGCGTCCCCAGAAGATCCACCAATCGATTTCGCACTGCGTCTGGTTGCCGTGAGTGAGGCCCGAAGCGTAGATTTTGCGCGTCTGCTCAATGCGGAAATCGTCGCCGGGATAGCCGAAGCCGGGGCGCAGACAGAATCCGCACAGGTTGAGCCAGCGCGCTTCGTAGGCGGGGCTCTTCTTGCGCCCGTCGGCAATGGCGAGAAACGCGTCGGCCATCTGGCGAATCGCGGCGACCGGCCACGAGTTGCGGCCGAGGCCCATGGTCTGCTCCAGCTTCGACGGCAACTCTTCCGGCGGGGCGCCACCAGTGCCCGTCGATTTCGCGCCGGGCGAAAACACCGCTCCGATCGACGCCAGCGACAGTTGCAGCGCCTGCTCGCTCACCACTGCCGCCGCTTTGCGCTCGGCGGGCTGTTGCGCGGCCCGTTTGCGAAGCTCGAATTGCAAGCGCCAGCGATTCTCGCTGATCTTCGATTCGCACCAGGTCTCCAGCGTGCCGATCTCCGTCAGACGCGCGCCCAGCTTCACCGGAATCAGCCGCTCTTCGGCCTTCTTGCCGAAGCGGATCACGGCGTGAAGCGGCGCGTGGCCGTGTAGAGAAGCGTCGTCCGCGCTGAATTCCAGGACGTCGCCGAGTTTGTCTTCGGTGCGCGTCAGCGAACTGTATAGGCGGAACGAGACCGGACGATTGGCCACCAATTGCAACGCGCCGTTGTCCACTTCCACCGACGCGCCTTCCTCGGCGCCGCGCGGGACCAGACAGACGGCGGGGAATTTGCCTTCGCGAGCTTCGCCGAGACCGATGTAATAAGTCCGCGGCAATCCGCCCCGCACCAGTACGCCGCTGCCCGTGGAACGCACGTAGGAGTAGTACGCGGCGCCGCGCGCAACGGCCAAGTCCAGGTCGGTGTTTTCGAAAATCTCCGGCCGCCGCCCGTACCAGCGGCCTACCGCTTCGGCCACGCGCTCGCGCAGAATCTCGGGGATGAAGAAGCCGCCGTTGAACAGAATCGCGTCCGGCGTTTCGCCCGTTGGTTCCAGGAACGCGTTCAGGTGGCGCGTGATGGCGGCGTCGGAAACGTAGGGCAGGCCCAGCTCGCGGAAGAGGCTGCGCTTTTCCTCTTTGGGCGCTTCGCCGCGTTCGGTCAAGGGCAGAAAACCTTCGAGCGCCAGCTCCAGCGCCTCTTCACGCAGAATCTCGGTCTTCAACGATTTGCCGATCAGCGACGAGCCTGTGCCGAGCACGGTGATCTCGACGCTTTTCAAATTCGGATCGTTGAGCAGCTTCTCTTTCGCCGCCGAACATTGCCGCCGCAGGCCGCTGCGCTGGCGGATAGTGAGCTGGGCGTTGAGCTTGGTTTCCACCAGCCAGGCGAGCGTGAGATCTAGGTTGTCGCCGCCCAGCAGCAGGTGCTGGCCTACGGCGGTGCGCGTGAAATTCACCAGGTCGCCTTCGCGCGTGACGCGGATGAGGCTGAAATCGCTGGTGCCGCCGCCGACGTCGCACACCAGCACCACCTGGCCATCGAACAGTTTCTTGCGCGATTGCGCCAGATTGTTGGCGATCCAGGAATAGAACGCCGCGGCGGGCTCTTCGAGCAGAGTGAGTCGCTCGATGCCGGCTTCTTTGGCGGCCATCACGGTGAGCTCGCGGGCCTCTTCGTCGAACGACGCGGGGACGGTGAGAACGATGTCTTGGTCGGCGAGCGGCGCGCCCTTGGCGCGGTCCCATTCTTCGCGGAACTTGGCGAGATAGCGCGCGGAGACTTCCACCGGCGACAGCACGCGGCCGGTTTCGGGCGAATCCCAGGGCAGGATTTTGGCGGTGCGGTCGACATCGGGATTCGAGAGCCACGATTTCGCCGAATGCACCAGGCGCGTGGGGACCAGCGCGCCTTGTTCGCGCGCGTAGGCGCCGACCGGTTCGCCGTCTTCGAGAAACAGGAACGAGGGCAGCGTGCGACGCGCCTCCACGCGGCCGGCCGCCACGAGTTGCGGCGTTTCGAAGACGTGGACGGGCGGGAACTCGAGGTCTTCGGCCTCACGCTCGTCTATGTAAGCGAGTGCGCAGTTGGTGGTGCCGAGGTCGATGCCGATTTTCATGATTTAGGGCCGTGGGGCGGACCCCAGGGTCCGCACGGGTCCCCCTGGACCCGTTCTTCGCTAACAGAAACTTCGTGCGCCTGACAGTAGGCCGGCCGAGGGGCCAGCCGCGGACCAGGGGATCCGCCCCACATTATTTTCAGCGCCACTAAGGTGTCATGCCGCAACTTCCACCGTGTCCGCAACCGCGCTGGGTTTCGGAACGCGAACTCCGCGCCGCTGAAGTCCTTCGACGTGGAACTGAATGGCTTCCACAATCAGTCGGCGCGTGTCTTCCAGGGTTCATCATTTTTTCCGCCCCGCCTGCCTCATTATCGAGTTTAACGTACCGAGCCCGGTTCGTCGTTTTGATGGCCCGCCACGTTACCGTGCCCGAATCCGGCCTGCCGTCGTGGACGAATTGACGATGATCGCCGCGAGTGCGGTCCATTTCATCAGTCCCAATGAAGCCGCTTCAGAATATCCCGAACCTTCATGACTCTTTTCTGGACGCGGACTTTTCGGGAGTAATCTCCCATAAAGCCGTTTTAAGGGCAAGTTGGATGCGCCGGACGCCCAAAATAGCAATCACTTGAACCCACATACTGCGAATCCTGGCATCGGTAAAGTTGCGATTCAAGAAATAGCCGGCCACTGCGTCGACCACGTCCGTCGACGGTACGGTCCCGCAATTAATGTGCCGGGGCGTCGTCGCCGCTCCAGGCCAGATTGATGGCGGGGGTTGCAAAGGACACACACGAACTCAGAGTCTCACTGGCTCCGGAGGCATTCGTTGCAAGGCCCAACCCGCTACCTGATACAATTGGCGCGATAAAGGAGTCTCACGGTGTCTGATCCAAAAACTCGCAGGTTTTTCCTCGGAGCCCTGACCGCAGCGTCCGCAGTTCGC
The DNA here is from genome assembly GCA_003135055.1 of Bryobacterales bacterium. Taxonomy (GTDB): domain Bacteria; phylum Acidobacteriota; class Terriglobia; order Bryobacterales; family Bryobacteraceae; genus PALSA-243. Next base: position 26,703 of record PLDF01000216.1, read on the forward strand.
GTGTGGGGCGCAAATGACAAGGTCAACGTCGGCATCGTGGGCCTCGGGGGCCGCGGCACCAGCCACCTCAATACTTATACCGGTCTGAGCGAGGCTCAGGTCGTCGCCCTCTGCGACGTCAACCAGGCCGCGCGCGAAAAGGCCCAGGCAACGCTATCGAGGAAGAACCTGGAAAGAGCCGCGGAATTCGAGGATATGCGCCAGATGTTCGCCGATCCGAAGGTGGAGGCGGTTTCGATCGCGACTCCGAACCACTGGCACGCGCTCTCCGCTATCTGGGCGATGAAGGCGGGCAAGGACGTCTACGGCGAAAAGCCCGCCTGCTACAACATCCACGAAGGCATGCGGATGATCCAGGTGCAGGGCGAAACCAAGCGCATCATGCAGGTGGGATCGCAGCATCGGAGCTGGCCGTTCAAGGTCAAGGCGATCGCTGCGCTCCAACAGGGATTGATCGGCAAGCTCTACATGAGCAAGGCGCTGTGTTACAAGCTGCGTCCCTCGATCGGCCACACGCCGGATACGCCAACGCCTCCCGGCTTGAATTGGGATCTGTTCCTCGGCCCCGCACCGTTGCGTCCCTTCAACGAGAAGCGTTTCGCTTATTACTGGCACTGGTTTTGGGATACCGGCAACGGCGACATCGGGAACCAGGGTGTGCACGAAACCGGTATCGCGCGCTGGGCGCTTGGCGATCCCGCGTGGCCGAAGACGGCCATGGCGTTCGGCGGCAAGTTCGGTATCGATGACGACACAGAGACACCCAACACGCTCACGGCCGGGTTCAATTACGGCGAGCAGCAGCTCGTCATCGAGGTGCGTGGCAGAATGACCAACGGCGAAGGCGCCCGGCAGGCGCGCGTGGTGACGGCCGGACCGGTGAGTGGCGGCAGCGCAGCGGCTGGGCAGCGCCCTGCGCAAGGTGCGGCTCCGGCAGCGGCGCCTCCGGCCGCTCCGGCGCCCACGCGGGTGGGACCGGCGAGCAATCCGCTCAACGTCGCTGTCGGTGACCTCTTCTATGGCAGCGAAGGTTGGGCCGCGATGAGCGACCAGGGCTTCCAGGCGTACAAGGGCGATTCGAGCGAACTGATCATGGAAGAGCGGCCTGAGCGCGGCGCCGGCGATCCCACGGGCCTCCACATGCGGAATTTCCTAGCCTGTGTGAAATCACGGCGGGAGCAGGATCTTCACGATCCGATCGCCAATGCCGTGCCCAGCGCCGATCTTTGTCATCTGGCGAACATCAGCTACCGCGTGGGCCGCGCACTGAAGATCGAGCCCGGTCCGGTCCCGAAGTTCACGGGCGACGCCGAGGCGACCAAAATGATCACGCGCCCGGTTTATCGGAAGCCCTACGAAGTGTAGCCGAGGGCTGCTGCAACACCGGCTAGAGCTAGAGCTTCCGCCTTGAGCCCACGAAGCTTCACCTCACCCCACGCTGCTGGCAGACGGGGCGAGTGAACCCATTCCATGCCAGCCGATCACGGGCTGAACCGAATCCCGGTCCATTCGGTCCTCATCGATCGCCACAAGGAAGAGAGGGCGCTCATGTCCTCGAACGCCGCTAACTTTTGCCAACGACAGGTCCAGGAGGGTCTTGCTGGCGGTAAGCGATCACGGAACCGAGATGAATCGCAGGATCTCGCGCATGACGCGGTCGCTTTGATCGGTTTGGAACAGAAACTGAGCGTGAGCGGAACCGTCCAGAACGATTAGTTCCTTCGGCTGAGGAGCTTTATCGTACTGTGCACGAATGCCCGGAAGCCTTGGGCCGGCGCCATTGCCGTCGTCCCGCGCGACGATGAACAGGGCTCGTGACTTCAGTTTTTCCGCCGAGAGGTTCGGCGCCGCGCCCAGAAATACGATGCGATCAATCTCACCTTGCACGGATTTGATGGACGCATCACCGGCAGCTCCGCCGCCAAAGCTGCCCCCGACCACCGACACCGTCTTGACGCCATGCTTTCTCAAGTAGCGAACCGCGGCGAGCACGTCGTTCTCAAACGGAGCGTCATCTGCTTGGCGGGGACCGCTTGAGCAGCCGAACCCTCGGAAGTCGATCGCCAGGATTCGGAATCCAGCGGACGCCAGGGTGCGGGCCTGATTTCGCCAGCTCTCCTTGTTGAACCTGCCGCCGTGAGCGAGCACAACGGCGCGGGCGCCTTTGCCGTAGAGATCAGCGCAAATGTGTCCACCATCTTGAGTGGAAAATGAGATGGTTTGCTGTGCGCCGACTACCTTGGTCAGCACGATCACGAGGGGCAGGACGCGAAGAGCTGGCATGCGGGAATTATACGCCGGCTGCGGCAAACGATGAACGAATCACTTCAACGTGGCGATTCGTTGCACTTGGGGCGTACTTGGCTTCAGCCCGTTCGATGCACTGCACTTGGCCAGCGCTGAACGGGGTGGCGCAGATGTTTTCCTTACAACCGACGACGATTTATTGCGTCGCGCGCGCCGAAATCCCGGGCTGCTTCGCATCCGGGTCGAGAACCCTGTATCGTGGTATGAGGAAACGCAATCATGATCTCCATCGACAGAATGACTGACGAGGACTTCGAACGGCACGCGTTCGCGATTCTTCAACGAGAATTGGGTCTGGACGGATTGGGCTCGTTTCCTTCGCCTGAACCGGGCGGGAGGCGCCGATTATACCCGTGACCGGCATCGTTGGCTTGGCGGCGCGACGATTGACGACATCATGGCCGAAGTCGAGAGACGTCGCGACCCTGCGCCGTAGCTCCACCGGACTTTTGGGCCATTGAGTTGGCGCACGTTTAGCCGGGCGTGCCGCCTTCCGGCGCTGAATCGCGCGCGGGCGAGGATGCTGCCATTACACGCGCTCCCTAACATTGAATTCCAGTTTCCACCTTCGTCCGTCGCGCGCCACGCACCAAAGTTGCAGCATGCCGGTTTCGGTGACCACGGTTTCAAACGACACAGGCACCACTTCCGGCGCGCCTTCGGTCGCCGCCATAGTGGCTTCCATGGGCGGCAGCTCTTCCAGGGCGTCGCCGAAATCTTCGATGAGGTCGCCGGGCTCATCGTTCCTGCGGGTCACCGAAGTGAAGAAGCGAAACTCGGCGGGCTGGCCAGCCACAAGACCGAATTCGCGCCCGGGGATGCGGATACTGGCGCCTTCTTCCATCCCGAACGGCACTACCGTCAAGGCTTTCATAGGCGCGGGAAATCCGGGGATGGAGGGCATGGCCGATTCCACGCCGATGTAGTACGTGCGCGGGACGCCGCCGCGGATGCGCACGCCGCGGCCGTGCCGCGCCAGACCGTAATACGCGGCCCCGCGCGAAACGGCGTGCATCAGGTCCTCGCCGCTCAGCGGTTTGACAGGCTGCATGCCCTCTTCGGCAAGCCAGGCATTGAGCGCCGAGAGAATTCGTTCGCGCACCAACTGCGCGTTCAATACGCCGCCGTTGAACAGCACGTGCGTCGGGCACGCCAAGCCGCTGGGGCCGCGGCGCAGATCGCCCTGGCGCAGATCTCTATCTTGATGTAGATCTCCGTCCTGCCGAAGAAAGCGCGCCATATGGCGGGTGATGGCGGCGTCGGCGGCATACGGCAGGCCCAGCTCCTGCACGCCGCCGCGGCGCTGGCGCGCAGGCATATCGGTGCTGGCAACCACGGGCAGGAAGCCATCGCTCAGCACGCGTTCGATATCTTCGCGGAGCAGCGTGGCCTTGATGGTTCCGCCCACCAGGCCCGTGCCCTTGCCGAGAATTGTGACCGCCTGCTCCTTCGCCTTCGAGCCCGGCTCCAGCAGTTTCTCCTTAGCCACGCGGCAGTTGCTCCACAGCGCCTGAAGCTGGCGGCTATCGATGCGCGTGCCTTTTTCGGCGAGACGCTGCGAGACCACGCCGGCAAGTGCCAGATCGATGTTGTCGCCACCCAGCAGGATGTGCTCGCCTACGGCGACGCGGTTGAGCGACAATTCGCCGTTGCTTTCGGTGACGGCGATGAGCGTGAAATCGGTGGTGCCACCGCCGATATCGACGACCAGGATCAGGTCGCCCACTTGCACGCGCTCGCGCCAATCGGCGTGCCGCTCTATCCACGCATAGAACGCGGCCTGCGGCTCTTCGAGCAGCGTGATGTCGCGATATCCGGCTTGCTTGGAGGCTTCGAGCGTCAGCTCGCGCGCCACGGCGTCGAACGATGCGGGCACGGTTACGAGCACCTGCTGATCCACGAAGGGCGCTTCCGGCATCTTCGCGTTCCACGCGTCGCGCAGATGCTCCAGGTAGCGGCGGCCGGCTTCCACGGGCGAGATCTTGGCGACGCCTTCGGGCGCGCGGAACGGGAGCAGCGGCGAGGTGCGGTCCACGCCGGAATGCGAGAGCCATGACTTGGCGGACGACACCATCCGGCCTACATTTTCGATGCCGCGCTTTTGCGCCAGGCGGCCGACCACCGCCGGAGGATTCGCGTCCCGATTCGCATCCCAAGGCAGTGCCGTCGATCCGGCGGGAAAATCGGCGGCGCCGGGCAGGTAGAGGAACGAAGGCAGCAGCGGCTCATCGCGAACTTCGCCGGGGTTCACGAGCTGCGGAATGGCGAGCAGTTGCACGTTGGCGGGCGCGAAGGGGTCCGCGTCCGCGCGGATTTCCGCGTAGGCCAGCGCGGAGTTGGTTGTGCCCAGGTCGATTCCGATGACGTATTTAGGTGGATTCATCGATGGCGCCCGGGTCTACTCGATCTCGATTTCCGCGGGCGCGATGACGGCGGCATCCTGTTTGGCGCCCAGCGCGGGCAGGTCGATCTTCACGGCGCGCCAGCCTTTGTGCCGCAAAGTACCGCCAGTGGGCGGCTTGGCGGGGACATTGCCCACGAACTTCACCAGGTTGGCATCGGAGGAGGGCGCTTTGGCGAACGTGCCTTCCACGCCATCGATCACCGGCTGCAGCGTGACGTAGCGCGCCATGGAATCGCGGCACTGATCGTGCAGCTCTCGCACGGCGGCGCCGATCTGTTCGTCGGCGTAGGATGTAATGTCTTCCATTAAAAAATCGACCAGGCGCGAATCGCGCTGGAGGATGGCGAGCATTTGCAGTGCCCCATCGGAGACGCGCGCAACAGGCGCCGGGACTGGCGCGGCGGCCTTGGCGGGCGCCGGCGCGCTCCGCGAAAGGTGCAGCGCGCGCACCACTTCATCGGGCAAAGTGCCTTGGAACAGAAGGGCGAAGAAGCTGCGAAAGGCTAGAAGGATTCGATTCAAACGATTGGGCTCCAAAGCTTCAGGATAGCGGAAAAGGCGGTCGCCTAATCCGAAACCGAGCCGCGACCGCAAGCGAGCGGGATCTTCGCGGCCGGGCGGGAAAGACCGAAAGCGATTTAGGCATGTGGTCCGAAGCGGGTTCACACGTTAGGGTAGCGAATTCCTTCGCAAAGTGAAGAAGATCGCGAGATGGAAAAAGCGCTTAAGGCGTCTACGCCGTCATCGACCGGCCTCGAATGCCCACTCGAGAGGCGGCCGCAAGCAGGTGGCGATCATTGGTCCAGATTTCTTCAAATCCGGCGTCGATGGCTGAAGTCAGGTGGATGGCGTCGCCGGAACGCAGAAAGCAATCGGTGGGCAAACCGCGCACCAGAGAGTCGACGCGTTGAAGCAAGCGGTTGGTCATAGGGATAAGCCGCCAAACCTCGTTCTGCACGTCTTCGGCGAGCTGGTCGCGGACGCGCGACGCCTGCGCGGGACTCACGGATCGCTCGCGCAGGTTGCGGTGGATCACGCACGCGAGCTCGGCGATGCATAACGCCGAGGAATTCAGACTGGAAGCCTGTCTGGCAAGCTGCCGGATCTTGGCTGCGCCGGGCTCGTTGAAGTAGCACTTGGCGATGTAGGCCGTATCGAAGTACAGGTTCAAGTCCGATCCTGCTCCAGGATGCGGCCGCTATCCGTCTTGACGCGAGGCAAGCTCCGGATGAATGCCTCGCGGTCCGGCAAATGCCGGGTAGGCAACTGGGAAGTCAGCGGCCGGATCTCGGCGACCGGCGTTCCGCGCTTATGAATAACGAACATTTCGCCTCCTTCGACTTGCTTTACGATGTCGCTGGTCTTCATGTGAAGGTCCCTTACGCTGGCGGTCTTTCCCATGTGTCCCATTGTGACACAGGCGATATATGCTCCGCAAGCCCTTCACGCCCCCCACGGCACAACCACCGCCGCCACCGGAGCATCGCCCACCGGAATCATGGTGAAAACCGGCATGGGCTTCTTCAACGGTTCTTTGTAGGGGCCGCTCTGGTTCAGCGAGTAAGTGCGGATCACGGCGACGTCCCCCGATTTTCGATTGAGCACCAGGGCATATTGGTTATCGGGCGTCATCACGATGCTGCGCGGCTCCTGGCCCACGTCCACTACGGCGATCAGGCTCTTACCCATGGTGTTCACGTCGAGCGCGGTGATGCGGTCGCTATCGGGATTGGCCACCAGCAGCAGCGGCGATGCGTCCTGCGTGACGGCCATGGCTCCGGGCGCGTGGCCTGCGAGGATGGTCTGGCCAATCTCGGTTTCGTAGGGATAGACGATCACCACGGCGTCCTTGCCGTCGCCCGTGACATAGAGTTGGCCGCCGGTGCTGTCCGGACAGAAGTTGCGCGGCGCGATGGCCAGCGGCAGACGGACCACGGTTTTGCCGGACGCGGTGTTGAAGATGGTGATGGCGCGATCGGGGTGGCTGCCGGCGATGATCTGGGCGCCATCCTGCTGGAAGCGGACCAGCGAGGGCTCGTCGCGCGCGGCGATGACGCGGTCGATGGCGGCGCGCTCGAGCGACGCGACGGTTATGCTGCGGTCCCGGTAGCTGGCGATGGCGGCGTAGTTCGTACTGCTGAGATCGAATCCGTCGGGCGGCGAAGCGAGGCGGATACGGCGGCGGGGACGCAGGGAATCGAACGGCAGCTCGACCAGCTCGGCGGGGTCGCGGTAGAGAATCCACAGCGCGTCGTTGCCGGCGGCGACTGCCATGCTCATGGCGCGGCTGCCGGCGCGCGTCCGGCGGCTGACGGCGAGTTTGACGGCATCGATCTCATAGACCGTGCCAGCTCCGGGCGCAAGCACATAGGTCTTCGACTGCGACGGATGGGCGACAATGGCGGCGGGCGCGTCGTCGAGCGGAATTTGCCGGCGGAGACGGAAGTTGGTGAGATCGATGGCCGCGACGTTACGGCTGTCCCGATTGGCTACGAAGCAGTAGCCACGGTATCCACGGGCTTTGGGAGGGCCGCAAGCCGCGGCGGCGGCGGCGAGCAGAAGCGATCTGCGGCTGAGAACCGGCGGCGCGGCCGTGAGACGGGTCACTTGGTTCATTTTACAGGCTGGTTAAGCATTCTTACAGCGCGGCTGCGTGTTATCCTGAGTGGAGATTGCGCATCACGCGGCCCCACGCCGCGGCTTTCCCGAACCGGAGAGATGGCCGAGTGGTTGAAGGCGCACGCTTGGAAAGCGTGTATAGGGGAAACTCTATCCAGGGTTCGAATCCCTGTCTCTCCGCCATAATTTTCTAACATTCTTTGATTCAACAGCTTGAAAGAAGTGATAGGCTCATGGTGTCGGTGTTTTCCGAAATACCGACACCAAGGAGCGTCGAGTGGCGACAGCGAAACGGGTTCGCATCATCAAGAAGATCCGGGAGAGCAGCGGCGTCTGGCGGTTCATTGCGCTGAAGCGGGCTGGCAATCGGTACGCGTGGGATGACCGGCCAGGCTGCTATTTCGTGGAATGGTGGGAAGGCGTGAAGCGCCGCCGGCAAGTCGCTGGGCAGACGCCGAGCGAGGCGGCGGAAGCGCAGCGGCGGAAACGAAACGAGCTGGTGGGGGAGGCGATCTTCGGCGGAAAGGGCGTAGCGCCGAAGCCGGCGGAAGCGCCCTTGACGCTGCTCACAGACGCCGCCGAAATGTTCTTGCAGCACGTCCGCGTGCACTCGCCGGATAAGCCGCGAACCGTCCGGCGGTATGCCGCGGTACTGGACCACGTGAACCGGATTCTCGGCAGGAAGACTTTTGTGGAGGCGATCTCGCGCCCGGACATCGACGACTACAAGGCCGCACGCAGCACGGAGTCGAGCGAGCAGCACAAGAACCGCCGCATCGCCCCCCGAACCATCAACTACGAGATTGCCGTGCTCCGGACCTTCTTCTATTTCCTGATCCGGGAGCGGAACCTCCGGATTGACAACCCATGCGCGAAGTTCAAGCACTTAAAGGACCCGCGCGCCAAGGCGAAGCGCAGGCCGCCTACGTACCGGCAGGAGGAGATCGACCGGATCTTCGCGCAGTGCGATGCCGCCGAGAAGGCAGCCTTCGCGACGCTGCTCCTTACCGGGCTGAGGGACGAAGAACTCTGTTTTCTCACATGGGCGGATGTTGACCTGGCGAATGCCGACGACGCCACTGTTCGCGTGAGCGGCGAGGGCAAGCCGGGGTTCTCGCCGAAGGACTATGAGGAAAGGGTCCTGCCGATCCCCAGCGAGCTGGCGGCGCTATTGGGAAAGCTTCCGCGAAATGCGACGTGGGTTTTCCCAACAAGCACCGGCAATCGGCAGACTCACCTGCTGCGCCGCTTGAAAGAGATCGCCGAAGCGGCGAAGGTCGCGAATGCCACGCTTCATAAGTTTCGGCATACTTACGCGACCCGCCTCCTCGAAAGCGGATGCGATATCGTGACCGTGCAAAAGCTGATGGGGCACAGCGACATCGAGACCACGCGGCAATATCTCGATCCGGACGAGAAGCTGAAGCGTAAAGCGGTGAACAAGCTTTCCTTGAAAGGGCAATAAATTACTTGCCGTGCGCGTCATAAGTCCATT
>PLDF01000348.1 GCA_003135055.1 Bryobacterales bacterium
GCCGCCATGACGGCTACCTTTAACGCCACTACGGCGGCCATCGCCAGCAATCAGACCGCAACCATCACCGCCGCTTACAACAGCAGCTCCGCCAATGCGACCGTCACCCTGACGGCCGTGCTGGTCTCCTCGCTGGCCTGTAGTCCCACCAGCCTCGGACCGAACGCGTCCAGCACCTGTACCGTCACCCTGACTCACGCAGCGCCCACGGGGGGCGCCGCCGTCACTCTGACTAACACCAACGCGACGCTCACTGCCCCGGCATCGATCACGGTTGCCGCAGCCGCCATGTCGGCCACCTTCAACGCCAGCACTGTGGCCATCGCCAGCAATCAGAGCGCGACCCTTACCGCGTCCTACAACGGCGCCACCGCCACTGCGACCATCAGCCTGGTGGCTGTGGGGGCTCCGACGGTGACCAGTGTGGCGCCGAACAACGGTCCGGTGGCGGGCGGAACGGCGGTAACTGTCACAGGTACGAACTTTGTGGCGGGAGCGACGGTATTGTTTGGAGGGACGGCGGCGACGAACGTGACCGTTGTGAGCAGCACGACGATTACGGCGGTGACTCCTGCGGAGATTGCGGGCGTGGTTACGGTGACTGTGGACCCGAGCGGGCAGAGTGCGAGCCTGACGAATGGCTTCACTTATACCGCGACGACGGTGCCGATCAGTTTCGCCCAGGTGGCATACGCCACGCCGCAAACGACGACGGCGACGGTAGCGGTGAAGTTTACGAAAGCCCAGACGGCGGGAGATTTGAACGTGGCGGTGGTGGGGTGGAACGACACCACGGCGACGGTGAAATCGGTCAAGGACAGCCAAGGGAACAACTATCTTCTGGCGGTCGGGCCAACCAGCGGGAAGGCGTTGCGGCAGTCGATCTACTATGCGCCCAACATCGCCGGTGGGAGCAACACCGTGACGGTGACGTTCAGCCAAGGGGCATGGTCTCCGGATGTGCGCATTCTGGAGTATCGGGGAGTGACGGCTCTCGATGTGACGGCCGCGAAGAGCGGGAGCGGCTCGACCGCGACCAGCGGCGCGGCGACCACGACGAGCGCGAACGAGTTGATCTTTGGGGCGAATATGGTATCGACTTCGGCTGGGACGGCGGAGAGCGGGTTCACCGTGCGCGTTATCACCTCGCCGGACAGCGATCTGGTGGAAGACAAGATCGTGACCGCGGCCGGGAGCTACAGTGCGACGGCGACGTTGTACACTTCCGGGTCTTGGGTCATGCAGATGGCGACGTTCTCGGCGGTTTCCGGCGCAGCGCCGGCGATGAAAAGCGTGGCACTGACGACAGCGACGGTGCTGAGCGGGCCGGCGATTCAGGGAGCGGCGCCGGCAACGTCTCCCGCGATCGGCGGAATACGGCCAACAGCCCTCACGTGTCCGGCAGGAGCAATTCGGGCGGGGAGCTGGTTGGACTGTGAAGTTCAATTGAGCTCGCCCGACAGTCCCGAGGCAGCCAGCCTGGTTCCTTCAAGCCTCAATCCGGACCTGAAGGTTCCCGCTGTTATGACGAGCCAGCCCGGTCAGACGCGGCTCACGTTCAGGGTGTACGCGGATCCTCGCGCAGCATCGGGGAACTCGGCCATAACCGTCCAATCCGGCGGGACCGCCGTAAGCGCCGCCGTATCCATTACGCCAGCCAGCGGGCCGGTCCTGAGTATCCCCGGCGACGTGGATGCGGTTTTCGGGAAGCAGACGAGCTTTACCTTCTCGGCCGTAGATCCGGCCGGTTTCACGGTCGCTCTGGCGGCCTCCGGTCTTCCGGACGGCGCAACCTTCGACGCTGGAACGGGCAGGTTCTCTTGGACGCCGGCGCAATCTCAGCAAGGCGTCTATCGCATCGCGCTTATGGCGACGAACTCCGCCAAGGCCTCTTCGACGGGCTATTTAACCATGGTGGTAGATTCGGGAAAACCGGTTATCACCGGTATTCAGAACGCCGCCGGCATGACTCAGCCGGCTTGTAGTCCGGGATCGGCCGCCAGCATGACTGGCCGCTGGCTCGCCTCGATCACCGACCCTGTGTCGGACCCGTCCGGCACGGTTACCGAGCTATCCGGAACGCAGGTGAAGGTGAACGGCGTTTACGCTTCCGTAGTGTATGCCTCCGCCACCAGGGTCGACTTTGTGTGCCCGGGGACCGATGCAGGAACGGCTCTGATGGTTTCCGCGGAAAACGGCGCCGGCATCACCGGTCCGCAATCGACGATCATGTATCAGACGGCCCCCGGACTCTACTCCGTGGACGGCACGGGAACCGGCCAAGGGCTGATTACTCTTTCAGGTACATCTCTGCTGGCGGCCAGCCGCGACTATCTGGCGCTGGGGCAGCCGGCGGAACCGGGCAATTCAATCACGATTCGGGCCACCGGCATCGGATCTCTGAATGGCGCTTTGCCGATGGTGATGATCGGGGATGTCTACGCTCACGTCCAATCGGCGCAAGCCGTATCCGGAGCGGCTGGCGTTTACGAGATCACGGCGGAGGTGCCTCTGAGTACACAGGAAGGGGATGCCGTTCCTGTTGTGGTGGTCTTACCGTCCGACCAGTCGCTTCAACGGCTCGGACCTGCACAGGCGCCGGGAGCGCGTGGTTTCGGCAGACAGAGCAACCAGACCACGATAGCCGTCGAGCGGCCGCGGCCTTGAAGTGGCCGGGCAATCGCCTGGCGCTAATTGTTGCCGGCCAAACATGGCGGAGACTTTGTTTGGCCGGATGAAAGCGGAACTTCCCGCGGCAGATCCGGGGAAATTGAGGGAAGAACCAAAAGAACGGCATCCTCCTGGGGACGATGTGAGTTACTAAGGGATGGCCGGCATCGACAAGATGCCGGCCGTTTTTCGTTTCGATAGTCGGCGCGAACCGCGTCCAACAGTTCGCAATTCCCGCCCAGACGATGAGCAGCCGCCGCGCGATGGCTTGTCTGGCAGAAGTAACAGTCGTTTCGCGTGGAGACGAAGGCTGCTATCATCTCCCGCTCGCCGCTGGTCAGCGAACTGGGTCCGCGGAGCAGCACTTCTGCCATGGCTCGCATGGTTTCGCCATTTCCGGCCGGAACGCGAAAGCGCCACTCGCAGGTGTAGACTGTTTTCCAAATGAGATCGATCGTTTGGCTCTGTTGCCTTGCCGCGACTGCCACTGCCCAGCCGCCGGCGATCCCCGTTGGTCCCGACGCCTATCGCTTGTGGGAGCGGTGGCCCTATCAGCGCATCGGCGCCCGCGCCTACATGCGCAGCACTTACGACCGGAGCGGCGGCAACGAACGCGCCGATGCTTCCCACTTCCTATATCAGGAAGCCGATGGCTTCAACGTCACGCTGGACGTGCAGTCTCCCGGCGTTCTGTACTTTGTCCGCTACAACCACTGGCACGGCAGCCCGTGGCACTACGAGGTGGACCACAAGGACCACATCGTCCAGGAGACCAGCACCGCGGATCCGCTGCACCCGGCGAATGGCTCCGTGTTTCTTCCCGAACGATTATTCCCCAAGCCGCTGGCGTGGACGTGGGCGGATACCAAAGGCGCCGACCTCAGCTGGGTTCCCATCGGCTTCACCCAATCGTTTCGCATGGCCTATTCCCGTACTTTTTACGGGACCGGTTATTACATCTATCATCAGTTCGTCGATGGCGCGAAGCTGTCGCGCGCCATTACGTCCTGGGACGGGAACACGCCGCCGGACGCCGAGGTTCTCGACGTCATCGGCCGTACCGGCAACGATCTGGCGCCGGCCGGAACGGGCGGCATTCGCGAGCAGTCCGGGCGAATTCAACTGCCTGCCAACCGGACGACTTCCGTTTGGACCGATGCGCACGGTCCGTCGATGGTGCGGGCGCTCGAGTTCTCGGTCCCGCGCGATCAGGCGCTCGCTTTCTCCAAGGCCCGGTTGCGCGTCGCCTGGGACGGCCGCAGCTCACCTTCCATAGATGCTCCGATTTCGCTCTTCTATGGCGCGGGCACTCTCTACAACCGCGACTACCGCGAGTATCTGGTCAAGTCTTTCCCGATGGTAGTCCGCTACAGCCCCGATCGCGTCTATCTAAGCTGTTACTTCCCGATGCCCTTCTTCCGCTCGGCGCGCATCGAACTCGCCGGCGCCGATGTGGCCATTGCCGACGTCGAGTGGAAGGTTCGTTCCGCGCCGTATCGCGACCCGGCGAATTTCGTCGGCTATTTTCACGCCACCTATCGCGATCATCCGGCGCCCGAGCCCGGCAAGGACCTCGTGCTGCTCGACACTACTCAGACCGAAGGCGGCGGCGACTGGTCCGGTCAGTTCGTCGGCACGTCCTTCATTTTTTCCCACGCCGCCGTGCTCACCACTCTGGAGGGCGATCCCCGCTTCTTCTTCGACGACAGCCGCACGCCGCAGGCGCAAGGCACCGGCACCGAAGAGTGGGGTGGCGGCGGGGATTACTGGGGTGGCGAGAACATGACTCTCCCCTTCGCGGGCCATCCCACCGGCGCGAAGAACGCCCAGACCGCCGTCAGCGAGGAGGATAAGATCGAATCGGCTTATCGCTTCCTGCTGGCCGATCTGATGCCCTTCGGCAAGAATGCGCGCATCCAGTTGGAGCACGGCGGCGTCAACGAATCCACACAACACTACCAGACTGTCACCTATTGGTACGGCCTGCCCGCGCCCTCACTCATCCGGACTGACGAGCTGATCGTCGGCGACCTGGCGAGTGAGCGCCGGCATAGCTATGCATCGCCGGACGCCTCGGCGCCTTACGAAATTACCTCGCGCTACGAATGGGGGCCGGACACGTTACAGGGGAGTACGAACAAGGTGGGAAGCCGCGAGATCTATCCGGCAGAGACGGATCGCGGCCGCACCACAAGAACGACCTCGGAGTTCACCCTGCGAATCGACCCGCGCAACTTCGGCGTGATGCTGCGCCGGAAGCTCGATTACTCGTTTCCCAACCAGCGCGCGGAGGTCTTCGTCGCCGGCGCCAAACCTGGCCAGCCCGATTGGAAGCCGGCCGGCGTCTGGTATCTGGCCGGCTCCAACACGTGCGTCTTCTCCAGCCCCGGCCAGGAGCTCGGCGCCACTCAGCACGTGGTTCAGACTTCTAACCGCCGTTTCCGCGATGACGAATTCCTGCTTCCTCTCGCTTTGACGCAAGGACGCAAAGCCATCCGCGTTCGCGTGAAGTTCACGCCCGTATCAATCCCGCTGTTTCCGGGCTACCCGCTGCCCGAATTGGCCTGGAGCGAAATGCGTTATGCCGCATACAGCTTTGTGATGCCGAAGTTCCGGGTAAGCGGGAGTCGGTAATGACGCGTTGGCTCGGTAGGACAGACCATCGCCTTTCGTGGTCTGTTATGTTTCGCTAAAGTACGGCCGCCGACAGACGACAAAAAACGATCGTCTGTCCTACCGCACGCCACCTGACATCCGGCAAAGTAAGTGACATTGGGTTGCCAACCGGCGGCCGATTGGGAGCGCCGTTTAGGGCCGGCCTGCCGCTGGCCATGGCAACATCCCTTCCTTTTTCACGTTGTGTGATACACCTTTCGTGATACGAAACGTTGACACTCGGGCGACCACCCCCTTGCGGCGGACGGCAAGATGGAGTACACCTTGCTTGTGCGGGGTTCCTCAATGGAATCCTGGACGAGCTTCTCGCCGAAAAGGAGTCTGTATGGCAATTCGCAGCTTGCCGCACGCTGAAATCATCGCAGCCGCGATTCTGGTGGCATCGTTCGCGGGTGCACGCGCCGTCGCGCAAGAGGGAGGTACGCCGCCCGCACAGCCGGGCGTTGCGGCTAGGGGTGGCCGGGGACCGCAGGGCCCGGTGGTGGTTTCGCCGGAAGTTCTGTCCGACCGGCGTATTGTGTTTCGCATCCTCGCGCCGCAGGCGGAGAATGTGAGACTCCAGGGCAGCGACATGACCGCTGGCCTTCCCGCGGGCGGCCAAGGTCTGCCGCCGATGACGAAGGGGGAGAACGGCGTTTGGGAGGTTACCATCGGCCCGATCGAGCCGGGCGCTTACCGGTACAACTTTTCCGTCAACGGCGTCACCGTGATCGATCCCCGCAACCCGTCCACTAGCGAATCGAATGCCAATACCTGGAGCCTGGTGTACGTGCCGGGCGCCGGGTTCATGGATACCAACGATGTCCCCCATGGCGCGGTGGCATCCGTTTACTATTATTCGACCGCGCTCAAGCGGACCCGGCGCATGCACATCTACACGCCTCCAGGCTATGAACTGGGCAAGGACAAGTTTCCGGTGTTTTACCTGCTGCACGGAGCCGGCGACTGTGACGACTCGTGGACATCCGTCGGCCGCGCCGGCTTCATTCTGGACAACCTGGTCGCGGCCAAGAAGATCAAGCCGATGATTGTCGCCATGCCCGCCGGCCACACCACCGCCGGAGGCAGGGGCCCGGCGCCCGCTGGTCCGGCGGCCGGCGGCGCTCCCCAGGCGCCGCCGCGCGACGAGTTCACCGACGATTTCGTGACCGATATCATGCCCTACGTCGAGAAGAACTACCGCGTTCTCGCCGACCGGCCCCACCGCGCCATCGCGGGACTCTCCATGGGCGGAAGTCAAACTCTCAATATCTCCTTCTTGCATCTGGACGAGTTCGCCTATATCGGCGTTTTCAGTTCCGGAGCGAGCCTGGGAGGCGGCGGGAGGGGCCGTGGAGCGGTGTCTGGCGCAGTGTCCGGAGCTACGGCGCCTGCTGCGCCGGCGCCCGGAGCAGTATGGGTGCAACAGCATCTGGCCATGCTCGACAACGTCAGCCTGAAGAAGGGGACCAAGCTCATCTGGTTCAGCACAGGAGTCGACGATGGGCTCATCGCCAACTCCAGAAGTACGGTGGAGCTGCTCAAGCAGCACGGTTTCAATCCGGTCTTCAAGGAGAGCCCCGGCGCACACACCTGGATCAACTGGCGCAACTACTTGAATGAGTTCGCGCCGCAGTTGTTTCAGTAAGAGCTGGGCCGGGCCGGGAATGCGGTAAGTGCGCCGGCCGCGATGGCGGAGCTTTCGCAACTTTAGAAGCTACGAGACTTGCCGGCGGCTTCCATTCTAAGCCGTCCCAACGGGCGTGGCGTCCGGTAGAATTGCCTGCAACTGAAAATACGCTACCGTTCGCCGCAATCCGTCTTCCAACTCCACCTGAGGTTCCCATCCCAACACCGCGCGCGCCTTCGAAATGTCGGGATTCCGCTGCTTCGGATCGTCTTCCGGCAATTCACGAAACTCGATCCCCGACTTGCTCCCCGTCATCGCCCGAATCTTCTCCGCGAATTCGAGAATCGTCAGTTCCCGCGGGTTTCCCAGGTTCACCGGATACCGCTCGTCCGACATCATCAGCCGGCACAACCCGTCCACCAGATCGCTCACGTAACAAAAGCTGCGCGTCTGCGAACCGTCGCCGAATACCGTCATCGCCCCGCCCCGCAACGCCTGGTCGAGAAATGCCGGAACCACGCGCCCATCGTCCAGCTTCATCCGCGGCCCATATGTATTGAAAATTCGCGCGATGTTCGTGCGCACGCTGCGCTTGCGGTGATATGCCATGGTCAACGCCTCAGCGAACCGCTTGCTCTCGTCGTAACAGGAGCGCGGCCCCACCGGATTCACGTTGCCCCAGTAACTCTCCACCTGCGGATGCACCAGCGGGTCGCCATAGCACTCCGACGTCGACATCATCAGAAACCGCGCGCCCTTCGCCAGCGCCAGCTCGAGCATGCGGCGCGTCCCGGCCGACCCTACGTCGAGGGTCTCGATCGGATGCTCCAGATAATCTTTCGGGCTCGCGGGCGACGCCGCATTCACCACTGCATCCACCGCGCCTTTCATCTCGAACGGCTGCGTAATATCCCGCTCATGGAACTCGAACCGCGGCTCGTTCGCCAGATGTGCGATATTCCGCCGGCTACCGGTCAGAAAATTGTCCAGCCCCGCCACCGCATGCCCATCCGCCAGAAGCCGATCGCACAAATGCGACCCTATGAATCCGGCGGCGCCGGAGACGACTATGCGCAAGTTACCCCCAATGGTCTATTCTAGCCCCGGTTCCAGCCCCTGGTTCTTACCCGCATGCTACATTCAGAACTGTCCGTTATGAATGGCGCTACATGGCCCGCGCGCGCAGCGCTGCTAGCACTCCTCGTCGTCTCGCTCACGCTGTTCTGGCTGCGTCTCCGCAAAGTGCTCCTGGTCATTCGCGGCTCCCGCCCCACGCCGGGCTTCGCGCTCGCGCCGTTGGGGCCGCGCATCCGCCAATTCCTGGCTGAAGTGCTCGGCCAATCGAAAGTCATCGACCAGCGCCGCCTGGCCGGGCTGGCGCATGCCTTTGTCTTCTGGGGCTTCTGCGCCTTTTCGCTGATCACCGTCAACCACGTCGCCACCGGATTCGGCGCGCGCTTTCTTTATCCCAACGCCGGCTTCGGCGAGTACTATTACAGCTTCGTCGCGGCGTGGGCCGTGCTGGTGGCCGTTTCCATCGCGGGCTTGTTCATCCGCCGGTTCATCACGCGCCCCATCTGGCTGGGGAAGACTTCACCCGAATCGGGCTTCATCGCGCTGCTCATATTCACTCTGATGGTTACCTTCCTGGGCGGCCTCTGGTTCGACGAGAACGGCGCCGCGGGCGCGGCCATGTGGTGGCCGCAGACGCTTTGGTGGCTGCATACGCTCGCGTTGCTGGTTTTTCTTCCGCTGATTCCGCACACCAAGCATCTGCATCTGGCGCTCAGCCCGGCCACGGTGTTTCTGAAGCGCGACGGATTCAGCGCGATTCCGCCGCTCACCGGCGACGAAGATTTCGGCCTCGATACCGGCAAAGACGTCACGCGCATCGACGCCCTGCAAGCCTTCTCCTGCGTGGAATGCGGGCGCTGCACCGAGCATTGCCCCGCCTACAACACCGGCAAAATTCTGAACCCCAAGGAAATCGTCCTCGGCCTGCGCGACTACCTCAACCACTTCGGCCCCAACGCCGAAGCGCCGCTGCTGGGCCAGTTCATTTCCGAAGAAGCGGCATTCCAATGCACTACCTGTGGCAGCTGCGAGTTCCAGTGTCCCGTGGGCATTCAGCACCTGCCCATGATTGTCGGCCTCCGCCGCGGCGCCGTCAATACCGGCAAGTGGGAGAACGAATACGGCGCCAAGCTCTTCCTCAACCTCGAGCGCAGCGGCAACGCTCTTGGCTTCTCCGCGGCCGAGCGCCAGAAGTTCATCGAGAAGAACGCGCTGCCATTCTACGATGGCACGCAGGAATATTGCTTCTGGCTCGGCTGCATGGGCGCATACGACCCTCAAGGCCGCGAAATCGTCCTGGCCCTGGCGCGCGTGCTGCGCCACGCCGGCGTCACCTTCGGCGTGCTGCGCAAAGAGAAGTGCACCGGCGACCCCGCCCGCCGCCTCGGTAACGACCTCGCTATCTCGCAGGTAGCCGAAGCCAACATCGAGACGCTGCGCGCCGCCAAAGCCGGCAAGATTGTCTCCATCTGCCCGCATTGCGTCCGCACCATCGGCACGGACTGGCGCGAGTACGGCGGCGCCTTCGAAATCGAGCACCACAGCGAGCTGCTGGCGCGCGTCCGGAGCCGCCTGCCGGCGCGCGATTCCTCGCGCGAAAAAACCGTCTTCCACGACCCCTGTTACCTGGGACGCTATCGCAACATATATGAGGAGCCGCGCGAAATCGTCGGGCGTACTTCCGACGTCATCGACCCCCCCCGCGCCCGCGAGCGATCGTTCTGTTGCGGCGCCGGCGGCGGCCAGATGTTTCTCGGAGAAGAGAAGGGCAAGCGGGTCAACCTGGAACGCGCCGAAGAGCTGGTTGCCACGGGCGCGCAAGTCGTCGGAACGGCGTGCCCGTTTTGCCAGAGCATGTTCCGCGATGCGCTCGGAAATGTGACGAATCATCCGCCGAAATTGCTCGATATCGTCCAGATTGTGGCCGCCTCGCTGCCCGCGGACCCGCCATATGGGCCTTCCGTACCAACCTAAGCTTGACACGCCGCCGAAGATCGCGTCAGACTTTGAGTTACAGGCTCCGGCGGCAATCCCAACCGGAGGCGCAAAAGGAGCGCTGTTGATTCTGGGACGATTCTTGGCGTTATTTGCAATAGCTGCTCCGGTATTCGCGCAATATGCAGGCCCGGCGATCCTCAGCCGCGGCGACGCGCCTGCCGGAGTAGGCAGCGCCCCCGTCAGTTTCCGTCCATACTTCGAGATATCGGGCATCTATGACACAGGGTTGACGGGCGCCGGGCTTAACGCGCAAGGCGAGCTCGGCAGCGCGTCGTCCCCCGGCATTCAGTTCGGCGGTGGAATCAGCGGCAACCATAGCTGGCGTCACACCACCATCGGGCTGAGCTATCACGGCGATATCAATCATTTCGAGAAGGCCACCTACTACGATTCGTCCGATCAATCGCTCTTGCTGAGCATCAAGCACCAGTTCACCCGGCACATTTACCTCGATCTCCGGGAGAGTGCGGGCATGTTCTCAACCGATAGCGGCCTGATCGCGCTCCAGCAGGCTGTTTCGTACGATCCCGCTCAGAGTACCCTGCCGACCACCGATTTTTTCGACAACCGGACGCTCTATCTGAGTACGCAAGCCGATCTCATCTATCAAAGAAGCGCCCGGCTCTCGTTCGACTTCGGCGGCGACGGTTTCATCGACCGCCGCCGGTCTAGCGATCTGTACGGCGTTACCGGGGAAAGCGCCCGCGGAGACGCGCAATACCGCGTCAGCCGCCGCTCGACCATTGGCGCGAATTACACCTTTACGCACTATAGTTATACGCGTATCTTCAGCGGAACCTATATCCACGGTTTTTCCGGCACTTACGCGATCCAGCTTACCAGGCATCTCGAGTTCACGGGCTACGCGGGCGTTTCCCATATCGATAACACGCTGGAGCAGGTCGTGCCCGTGAGTCCTGTAATCGCCGCCATCCTCGGAATCACCTCGGGCCTGACTGTGTCCCATACCCTTTCTAACGTTCCAAACGGGAGCGGGCGCCTCTCCGACCAATTTCACAACGGCGTGGCGTACATCTCGGGCGGCCACACCGTCACGCCGGGAAACGGATTGTTCCTCACCTCCACCCAGACGAGTGCAAGCGCGGGGTACACCTTCACCGGCGTACGCCGCTGGAGCTTGGGCGCCACACTGCTCTACACCAAGGCGGCAACCGTGGGTGAAACGGTGGGTGGCATCGCCGGCACTTATGGCGGCACAGGCGTAACGCTATCGGCCTCCCGCCTGATCGCAAGGTCCATGCATGTGGTCGCTGCGCTCGATGCGAATCGGTACGACAGTGCGAACTTCGCCCTCTACAACCGTACGGTCTACTCTGTGCGGCTTGGCTTTGGCTGGGCGCCGGGCGACATACCCCTTCGTGTCTGGTGACATCGGCTCGATGGCTGCCCGCCGTGGCGCACGGGGCGCCCTCCTTGCGGGGCAGCCAATACTGGCTGCAGCCGGCTTTCAGCCGGCTCTCTTCACCTCTGCCGCTCGTGTGAGCGGGTTCGCTTCGATGCCGGTGAGATATGCCGGCTAACCTTCCCCTCGTCAGCATAGTCACTCCCTCATATAACATGGCGGAGTATCTGCCCGAAACCATTGAGAGCGTCTTTTCGCAGGACTATCCGCACATCGAATACCTGGTGATCGATGGCGGCTCTACCGACGGCACTTTGCAAATACTCGACCGGTACGCCGGCCGCTTGACATACTCCAGTGAGCCGGACCGGGGCCCCTCGGACGCGGCGCACAAAGGTTTTCGCCAGGCCCGCGGCGAGATCTTCGCGTGGATCTGCGCCGACGACGCCTATCTCCCCGGCGCCGTCAGCGCTGGCGTGGAATATCTGCTGGCGCATCCCGATGTGGACGTGGCTTATGGCGAAGGCTGGTGGACCGATTCGGCCGGCGCCGTGATCGGCCGCTATCCTACGCTGCCGTTCGACGCCAAGACGCTCGAGCGCGACTGCTTTCTCTGTCAACCCGCGGCATTCATTCGCGCCTCCTCCTATCGCCGCTGCGAGCTGGATCCGACGGTCAAAATGTCTTACGATTACGACCTGTGGATTCGCATGGCAAAAGCGGGTTTCCGGTTCGCCTCGATTCCGCAATACATGGCGAATTCGCGCATCCACACCGGATCTTTGACCATCAACCAACGGACGCGCGTGTTCCAGGCTTCCATGGCGCTTCTGCAGCGCCATTACGGCTACGTTCCGTTTCAGTGGATTTTTGGGTATACCGCCTATCGGCTCGACGGCCGGGACCAGTTTTTCCAGCCGCTCCAGCCTTCGGTCTGGAAATACCTGGCCAGCCTGCCGGTGGGCTTGTGGACCAATCGCCGCAAGCCTTTCCGGTTTCTAGCCGAATGGATTGCCGCCCCTTTTCGGGCGTGGAAGCGGAGGTAGCGCACTGACGCCGGGACGCTGGGCAGGGCGGGCTGTGCGGCGACGGCTGCGCTAGCCCCAGTACTGTTCACTTAGCGCCTCCGAGTCTGGGCGGGATAGCTTTTAGAGGGGCCGGGAAAAGACGGTCTTGGATCGAGTCGAAGCGCGTTCACATGAGTGTGAACGCTGCACGCATGAGTGCGTGCGCCACGATTTGATTCGCCTGCATTAAGACTAGGTGAACCGTATTGGCGCTAGCCCGACTCTCGCAAACTCGGGCACTGCTGCATGTCACATCCTTACTTCCCCAACCGCCAATTTTCGTCGAACAGCCCCGCCACGTTCAACTCCGGAACCTCCGACCCTTCCTTCACCTTCACGATCGCATAATCGCCCCACTGCGGCATGCCATAATCGCCGTTGTATTCGCGATCCGTAATCGTCAGCCCGGTATTCAACACCACATACTTAAAAGGGTTCAGCGGATTCGGATAAATCAGGGCAGGGAAGCTCTCTTTCGCCGGGAATGACTGACTGCCCAGAGTGACAGTCTCCTTAGTCCAATGCACCGGTAACTTCCCGTTGATTTTAGCGATCCACCGGTTGCTGCCCGGGTCGCCAAACAACACCAAGTGATACTTCGCAAGATCCGCCTCGGTCACATCCTTATCGTCCTTGATGAAGGGATGGCCGCGGAAAAACCTGGCCCAAAGCCGGTCAAAGCGCGCCAGCGAGCGTAGCGCCTGCTGGTTCACCGCCTCATTCCAGGGCGTGCCAGTTGGCCTCACCAGCAGAAATGGATCGAGAAATGCGTCGTCGATAGGCCCCTGCATCGCATGAGTCTTGTGCAGACCGGCCAGCCCGCCGTTCTTGCCCACCTTCCAGATCGATCCGGTCTTCTCGAGAGTGACTTCGGGACCCGGCTTCACCTTCAGCGCCTGCCCGTCGATCTTGATATTCCTGGCGTGTTCCGTCTCGCGCAGCGCCAGCCGGGTCAGGTTCTTCGTGCGGATCTCGTATTGCGCGCCGCCATCGCTGCGCTGCGCATCGATCTCTGCGCGCTCGTACTGTTTCTCAAGCCCGTCGAGCGATGCCCAGTAATCGCGGTTATAGCGAGTCGTGTAAGTCAGGAACCGGACGTGATCGGGCGACGCCTGGCCCTTATCGCCCCATTCCTTCAGGAAGTCGTCGAGACGCTGCCGCACTAACGGACTCGTGCCGTGTCCTGTATTCTGCGAGATCATGAAGAGTCCCGGCGCCCCTTTTGAGTGCAGGAAATCGGGATCGCCTTCGGAGGGGAATCCCTCTTTTTCCAACTGCGCGCGGGTTCGCAGCGAAGACTCCAACTGGCCCCGGTTCGGCGTGCCGGGCGGTGGCGGCGGCACAGTGGGAGTCTGCGTGTCGGTATCGCCGTCATGACCCGCCAGAGGGAGGTTGAAGATGTTCAGCGCCCACTCCGGCATGTTCTCCCAAATCCGCAGCGCCGCATATTGATAGGGCTGCAATCCCGGCATCGAGGACCGTGGAGACCAGGTTCCAGCCCCGATCTCCGCCGCGGCAAAGCGGTCCGGATAATGCAGCGCGATGTGCCACGCGCCTTCGCCGCCCATCGAAAAGCCCCGGAGTACGATGCGCTTGTCGTCGATCTTGAAGCGCTTCTGCATCGCTGCGATGGCCTCGAAAATGTCCGCCTCGCCCGCCCAGTGATACCCGGCGCTATTGATCCGGCCGAAGACGTCCACCTGAATCTGCCCGTTGTCGGCGACTGGCGGCCGGCCCGGGCCGGAATTCGGGAAAGCGAACAGAAACTCCGATTCGGTCGTGTTGTTCTGCCGCCCGTGCAGCCACACGTACAAACGCGTGGGCTTGGTTCCATCGTAGGAAGCCGGGACGGTGACGCCATAAGGCTGCACCGAGCCATCTATCTCGGAGTAGTAGGCGTGCGTCTGCTTCGGGCCCCTGGTCCACGGCGACTGTCCGCTCTGCAACTGTTTTGCGCGCTCGATGCCGGTATCGAGCACCGCCAGCGAGTGACTCATACCGTTCTGATTGGTAAACTGATCGGGAAATTCGAGCAGCATCCTGCCGGCCTTTCCGTAGACCTCGACGTCCGCCACCAGATCCGGGTCGGTGTGTTTGGATGTCAGGTCTTTGACCATCCCTTCGATTTCCTCAGTCTTCGCTTGGACCTGTTGGAGCTCTTCCGGCTTGGGTTGGAAGGGCGGCTGGCCGCCTCTGCCGCCCCGCCCGGCGGGCGGCTGCTGCTGTGCGGCGGGAGGCTGCTGTGAGACGGCGGGCAACACAGCCAGAACCGCAGTGAGAGTGGCGATGGCGAAAGTAGTAAGTCTCTGCATAACGTGGCTCCTCTGAGCGGAATGGACCCCCCGGCTTGCGCGGCCCCGAAGACTTCCTGGTCTTCGGGAAGCATATCAGATGGTAGTGGCGCGGGGCTATGCCCTGCGCCACTGTACTCGCGCGATAATCGTTCCACCATGATTCGCTGGCCCGACATGGCCATAATCGTTGTCTACATGGCCGCGCTGATCGCCATCGGCGCGCGGTTTTCGCGTCGACAGACCTCCACGGAGCGCTACTTCGTGGCCAAGCGTAGCGTGCCTGCGTGGGCCATGGGCCTTTCCCTGCTGGCGACGTTGATCAGCAGCGTGACCTTTATCGCTTACCCCGGTTCCGCTTATGCGGGCGATTGGTCGAACCTTGTTCCCGGCCTGATGACGGCGCCGGTTCTCATGCTGGTGGCGGTGGTGATCATTCCGTTTTACCGGCGCGCGGTGGGCATGAGCGCGTACGAATATTTCGGCAAGCGGTTTGGTTACCCGGCCCGCGTGTATTCGTCCATCGCTTTTGCGCTGGGGCACTTTTCGAAGATGGGTTTCGTGTTCTACCTGCTGGCGCTCACCGTTACCAGCATGACCGGCTGGAGTACGGAACGGGTGATTGTGGGCGTAGGCGTAGTGACTGTCTGCTACACGCTGATTGGCGGCATCGAAGCCGTGATCTGGGCGGACGTGCTGCAAGGCTTCGCACTGTGGGCCGGGATCGCGATTTGCATCGGCTACCTGCTGTTCGCGTTGCCGGGCGGCCCTTCGGCGATTCTTCACCTTGCATGGAGCAGCGGAAAAATCAGCCTGGGCAGCATGGCGCCCGATCTTTCGAAGCCCACCGTGCTGGTGTTGGCGCTTTACGGATTTTTCTATTACCTGCAGCGCTACGTGGCCGACCAAACCATTGTGCAGCGCTACCTGGTGGCGCGCAGCGACCGCGACGCGCTGCGCGGAATCGTGCTCGGCTCGGCGCTCTGCATTCCCGTGTGGTCGCTGTTCATGCTCATCGGGACGCTCTGTTGGGCGTTCTACCACAGCGTGGGCGAAAAGCTGCCGGCGCACATCGTCAAGGCCGACCAGGTGTTTCCATACTTCATCACCCAGCACGTGCCTGCCGGCCTTGCGGGCTTGTTCATGTCGGCGCTATTCGGCGCGGCGATGGCGAATCTTTCATCGGACCTGAATGCGCTATCGGCGATTGGCGTGGAGGACTATTACCGGCATTTCCGGCCCGATTCCACCGAGCGGCAGCGGCTGCGCGTGGCCAAGCGCGTGGTGGCGGCGTGCGGCGCGCTATGCGTAGTAATTGCGAGCGTGCTGGCGAAGACCAATGGGGCGGCGCTCTCGCTTTGGTACACCGTTTCGGCCATTGTCGCGGGCGGATTGTGCGGCTTGTTCCTGCTGGCGTTTCTCGCGGAACGCGCCAGTGCGGCGGCGGCGTATATCGGCATCGGCGCCAGTCTGGCATTTACCACATGGGCCACGCTCACGCTCGATGGTGGCACGGTGTGGAACCTGGGACGATACAATTTTCCGTTCCACAACTATATGATCGGCGTGATCGGCCACGTGTTGGTCTGGGGCGTGGGTTACGCCGCCAGCTTCGCGATTCCTAACCGCGATCCGCTTACGCGCGAGATGACGCTTTGGGGCTGGAGGCGTTTGCAGCGAAGCGCTTGGCGAGAAGAGCGTCGAGACTGAATTTCCCTGGTCCGAAGATGAGCACGATGAGTGCGGCCATCAGGAATGTGTATGGCGCGGCGGCGTAGAATTTGTCGGGGTCTTGGAAGATGGACATGAGCGCTTCGCGGTCGGCAGTGATGTATGCCACCGCCATATCGCCCACGAACAGCAGCGCAATCAGGCGCGAGCCCAAGCCCAGCGCGAAGAGGAGTCCGCCAGCGAATTCCAGCACGGCGATGAAAACCGCGCTGGCGCCCGGCAGCGGGATGCCCAGTTGGGTGAAGAAGCCGGTCACTTTGGAGAGGTCATGCAATTTTCCGTGGCCGGTCAGGTGCATCTGGTAACCCCAGGCCACACGCACTAATAGCAGGAAGGGAGACTGAAGGCTCGACGCCGCGGAAATCAAGAGGCGGTAGAGCCGCTGGATTTGTGACATGGTGTGGGCCGCTCCTTTATATGGTTTTAACCAGACTACCAGGATGGCCGCTGTTTGGGCGGAAGACATTGCCGGGGGTGCGCGACATAGAAGTG
>PLDF01000388.1 GCA_003135055.1 Bryobacterales bacterium
ACTGCCGTTTTTAGGTTTACGGGTGGAATTCGAGTAGCGGCTGCCGCGCCGGGACTTCCTCGCTGGGCCGCGAAGTCCCTCTCCCTCACGGTCGCGGCTCTGTCTCGATTGCGCGTGTTTGCAGATAGGCGCCGAGCGGCGACCCGCGAGTGAGCGGTCTTTTTCGCCGGAATTCTAATCGAAAGGTGGAGGAATTAATGGTCGCCGTATTTCTTTTCACCCGCTTCAATGCGCACCGCCAGCCGGTTCTCCGGCGGCGGCAGCGGGCAAGTAGCGTAGGGCGTAAAAGCGCAAGGCGGGTTGTACGCCTTGTTGAAATCGAGAACCACTGTGCCGTCGTGCGGCATCTCCGAGTAGAAGTACCGGCCCGCGCCGTAGGTTTCCTTGCCCGCCGTCTGGTCGCGGAAAATGTAGAAAAGCTCCTTCGCGCCGGGCTCCTCGATGATCGGACGCAGCTTCAATTCCTGCCCCTGCAACCGGAACGCGGCGTAACCGGGGCTCGGCGATGGCGAGGTCTGGCCGAGAATATTCAGAATCGGGGTGTCCCGCGGTTCCGCCACCCACCGCGCAGTGACACGGTATTGCTCGCCGATCGGAAAGCTTTCGAGGCCATGGAAATTGCGGCGGGCTTCGCTATCGGGGTCTTTCACGCGGATGCCCACCTTGTCCGAGCGTTGGATCACCGAGAGACTCACGCGGCCCACGTGGATCGGGTCGCTGGCATCCGGCTTGATCTCGCGGCCGTTCAGAGTCACCTTGCCGTTATGAAACTCGAACACCCCGGCATGGGCCGGGCCGTCGGGCAGCGGGATATCGCATGCCGGATCTTTGCCAAAGCGGTTGGCCCCCTCGTGAAACCATGAGAGTCCGGCGAGCGAGAGCCATCCATCCGGCGCTTTAAGCTTGGCTTCGCGCTCCTGGCGCCAGGTGAGGATTTCGGATTCGTAGGTGGACACGGCCAGCAGCGCTCCGGCGCCGAGCAACAGGAAAAACGCTTGGCGAAGCATTATTCTTCTCCCGCTGAAGCGATCAGCTGCTCCAGCATTCCGGCGAATTGTTCCGACTTGCGTCCCACGCGGTCTTTGAATTCGCCCAACTCGCGCTCCAATTGTCGCAAATTATCGGCCAGATGCAGGCACGCCAACACGGCCACTTTGGTGTTATCGGCGTCAGGCGCTTTGGAAGCGATGGCCAGCATCAAATCGTCCACGCCCGCCGCCAGCGATTCCACCTCGCGCGGATCGCCGGAAGAGCGCAGCGAATAAATGCGGTTCAGTATGGTGACGCGAACCGGCAGTTTTTCGGCGGCGTCCACGGCGCTATGCGCTCAACTGGTCGATCTGGCCGAGCAGCTTTTCGATCCGCGAACGGACCTGCTTGCGCTCGGCTTGCAGCGAGTTGACTTCCTCGGAGAGGCGGGCCGCCGCGGCTTTGGCCTCAGCCGCCTCTTCCACGGCGGCTTGCTTCTCTTTTCGCAAGCGCGACACCAGGTCGATGGCGTGCTGGATGCGATCTTCCAAACTGCTCAAGGTGTCGGCTTCCTGTTGGATGGGGCTCATACGCTGGCTCGTCTTATGCGTTTTCGGGATTGGGTTCGGATTCCGCCGCGGGCTCGGATTCCATCGCGGGCTTAGCTTCGGATTCCGGCGCGGGCTCGGCTTCCAATGTGGACGCGGCTGCCGGCGCGTGCTGCGGCTCCGCATCCGCCGCGGACTTGGCTTCTGGCGCGTTCCCGGCTTCCGGCCCAGGTTTGGCTTCGAGCGCGGCCTTGGCGGCTTGCACCAGACTGAGGAAGCCGGCTGCGTCATGCAGCGCGATATCGGCCAGCACTTTCCGGTTCAGGTCGAGGCCGGCGGCCTTCAATCCGCGCACAAACTGGCTGTAGGAAACGCCCGCGGCCCGGCACGATGCGTTAATCCGCACAATCCACAGCGAGCGGTATTCGCGCTTCTTGAGCTTGCGTCCGACGTAGG
Organism: Bryobacterales bacterium; assembly: GCA_003135055.1. Lineage (GTDB taxonomy): Bacteria > Acidobacteriota > Terriglobia > Bryobacterales > Bryobacteraceae > PALSA-243. Next base: position 1,974 of record PLDF01000388.1, read on the forward strand.
CGAACTTGAGGCCGCGCTCCACCGCTTCCTGCGCGGCGCGATAGAGCTTGCTCTTGGTGAGAAAGTAACCGGAGGCTTGCTCGAGGACTTTTTTCCGCGAGGCCCGGCGGTGAGTACCACGTTTAACTCTAGGCACGTTTCATCTCCTTATATCAGCGCTACAGATTGGCGAATCGGGCACGTGCCACGCGCACCGTTCGCACAAATCGCTCCACCAATTCTAGTAGGGGAGCATCCGCTTCAGAACTTTTTGGTCGGCCTTATCGGCCACCACGCTCTTGTGCAGGCTCTTCTTCCGCTTGTGCGGCTTTGAGGTTAAAATGTGCCGTCCATAGGCTCTGCCACGGACGATTAAGCCCGTGCCGGTTTTCTTGAACCGTTTGGACGCACCCTTGTGAGTCTTTAGCTTCGGCATAGATTTCCTGGTTCATTACAGCTGGATCGTTACAGATGGACAAAAGGATTATAACACGGGGGAAAGCGTACGCAATTCCCTCACCGCCGCGGCCACCCTGGAGGCGGCGCAATCGATTTCCGCCTGCGTATTCGACCGCCCAATGCCGAACCGGACGGGGCACTGGAGCAGGGCAGGCGGCAATCCGAGGGCTTCCAGAACGTAACTGGAATCGTATCCCGACCCGCACGCCGATCCGGCGGAAACGGCGATCTGGGGAATGCCGGTGAGCAGCGCATCGCCATCCACGCCTACGAAGCTCACGTTCAGGTTTCCGGGCAGGCGATGGGCCATCGTGCCGTTGATATGCATGGTCCCGTTGATATGCATGGTCCCGTTGATATGCATGGCCCCGTTCATGTGCATGGTCCCGTTCATATGCAACGGCCCTGCGCCCGTTTCAAGGTTAGCCTCAAGCTGCCGCAGCAGGCTGTCGCGGAGCGCGGCGATGCGGACCGCTTCCCCGGCCATTTCCTGGGCCGCGATGGCGCACGCTTCGCCGAAACCCACGATGCCGGGGACATTGAGCGTGCCCGAGCGCAATCCCGACTCGTGGCCGCCGCCGTGGATTTGCGCCATCAGCTCCACGCGCGGGTTCCGGCCGCGGACATACAGCGCGCCGGCGCCCTTGGGCCCGTACATCTTGTGCGCGCTCACGGAGAGAAGATCGATGTGCGCGGCCTCAACGTCCACGGGGATCTTGCCGAACGCCTGGGCGGCATCGCAGTGGAACAGCACGCCTGTTTGGCGGCAGATTTCGCCGATTTCCCGGACCGGCTGAATCGTGCCGATTTCGTTGTTGGCGTACATCACGCTGACCAGAACGGTCTCGGGGAGGATGGCCGCGCGCAGCCGGGCCAGGTCGAGAAGGCCATCCGGCTGGGGCGGCAGAACGGTGACCCGAAAGCCGGAGTGTTCCAGGTGATGGACCGTATCGAGCACGGCTTTGTGCTCGGTCGCCATGGTCACCAGGTGGTTGCCCCTGCGGCGATAGGCTTCCGCGGCGCCCTTGAGGGCCAGATTATTCGATTCGGTGGCGCCGCTGGTGAAGACGATCTCGCGTTCGGCTGCTCCGGCAAGCGCGGCGATGCGTTGGCGGGCGCGGGCCACGGCGCGGTCGGCTTCCCATCCGAAGCTGTGGCTGCGGCTGGCGGGGTTGCCGGGCTTGGCCGTGAAGTAGGGGAGCATGGCTTCCAGCACGCGCGGGTCGACGGGGGTAGTGGCGTGATGGTCCAGATAAATGGCGGGCATGAAGAACTATATTGACACGCTGTCAAGGAAATTTTACGTCTCCTGTGCCTCTCCAGCTCTCAACCCAGCCCTCAACCCAGCGCTCAACCATTAACTCGGCCACTCGTCAAAGTCCCCGATTTCCCGATCGTCGATGAGGAGGGTGTACAAATGGTCTTCAGGGAAATCGTTAACGCGAACCGTCCAAGTGTGATGTCCTGCTTCGGCGCGCCAATACGCCGTTTGGTCCTGGGTTCTCCACCAAGTGAGTTTCGCGTTCAGGCAGTCGACCAAGGAATACTCTCGCCGGTGAGGGGCAGCTTCATATTCCTTCCTCGATTTCCATCATAGGCGATAAGGCACTTGTCTACTTGTCTGTCCTTTGACGGCAACTGGGAACCTGGCGCTACCCCGAGAGGCGTTTCAAATCCAAAAGTTTGTTCACCTCTCGATTTGTCGTCTGGGAACCGTTGATGATTCGTTCATAAACCTTGTTCCGCTGGAGCCCGCGTCGATAGTTCTCTTCTACCAATCGATCGAACGTGGGACCATCCGCTGAGGCGGTCACTCGCCGAAGTCCCCCGATTTCTTGATCATTGATGAGGAGGGTGTACGGATGGGTCCGAGGCGGCCCCGGTCGCGTTTCTTGTAACTATTCGAATCTTAGTACTTGATATTACACATTGATGAGTGGAACTATCATGCTTCGAGGAAACTTATTAGTACTTTTAGATAGAACTTATTAGTACTTATGAAGTGGGCTGCGCCCAATTTCGGCGCTTCTTACTTGTCTTGTTTGTTTGTTTGCCGCCTTCGATGGCATTTGTTTGCCGCCATCAATGGCGCCCTGAGGAGAATTGCGCGGAATGATGCGTGTATACAAGTCGTCTATCCTGCTAACTGTAACTGCAAGTGTGGCCATGGCCTTGGCTAGTACCTTCCCT
>PLDF01000107.1 GCA_003135055.1 Bryobacterales bacterium
GCGATTTGGGCGGCATCATCGTAGTGGATTTTATCGACATGGACGAGCGCAAGAATCGCCAGAAGGTGATGCAGGCGCTCGAAGAGGCGATGCGATCGGACCGCGCGCCGTACAAGATTCTGCAGTTCAACGATTTCGGCCTGGTAGCCATCACGCGCAAGCGGGTGAAGCAAAGCCTGGAGCGGACGCTCTGCATGCCGTGCCCCTATTGCGAGGGCGCCGGCTACGTGAAAAGTCCGCAGACGGTGGTGGGCGAGATTTTGCAGGAAGCGCACAAAATCGCGCCCGCCGTGGAAGGCAAGGACGTCCTGCTGCGCGTGGGTCCCGAAGTGGCGAAGCTGCTGAAATCGAACCAGAACTCGTATTTACAGGAGATGGAGGAGATTCTGGGGCGCACGGTAATCGTCAAGAGCGATCCTTTGTTGCACCAGGAAAAATTCGACTTGGCGTAGGCGAGAGCAACGTGGCGCACGCACTCCTGGGGCGCACTCCTGGGTGCAGCGTTCACAATCGTGTGAACGCGTCTTTTCCCGGCACGCCAACCGCGCCGCGAACAATCTTTCGGCCTCCTGCCCGTTAACTCTTAGGTCTTCTCTCCGTGGACTCTGCGCCTCAGCGTCTCTGCGTCGAAAAAATGCCCGGCAAGCTAGCCGCTAATGCGACGTATACTGCTGTTGCGGCGGATTCAGCTTAATGTCGATGGTCTTCTCGGCATCGGTCACGTCGAACGTCTCGCCATAGGTCTGATAGCCGATCGCGATTATCTGGATGCGAATATGTCCCTGCGGAATCGCCGGAACCAGGGCTTCGCCGTCCTGGTTGCTCGTCAGCTCCCACTGGGTGCGCACGGCCTTGCCGAGCTTAAAGACGGAGTGGCCCTTGACGAACCGGACAATCACTGCCGCTTGACCCACCGGACGGCCCGACTGGGTCTTCACCGCGATGGTGAGCTTGGTCATGGGCACTTCGGCGTACGCCGCGAAGGCGAGAATGAGGAGCGTCGAAACGCTCAGAACGCGATTCCGGATTCTACGCATGATCTGATTATACGCGCCTCGATTGTACGCGCGTAGTGGTACTATGGAAATAGCTACTCACTAGCGCTGCTCGATATGGGGGCGTAACGGATTCGACGGGATCGAATCGTGGTGGGGAGGCGTGCCGGGTTCCGAGCTCCCGTAAAACGATCGGAAAACATAACTGCCAACACGCAGTTTGCATACGCTGCTTAATTAATTAAGTGGCCGCTCCAGCCGTCGAGCCCGCGCGGCGGTGAGTGAGCGTCATTTTGCGGGATTGGCCAAGAGCTTCGGTCCGGAGCTGGACGGCTGAAAACCAATCGGGCTAGGTTGCCGCCGCTCTCGCCGGTTCTTAAGCGGCCGCCAAAATTCATGAGCCGGATACGCACGTAGTTCTCTTCACGGCGGGCTTTCTCGGACGGGGGTTCAACTCCCCCCGCCTCCACCATAATAGAATCAATAACTTAGACACAAAAAGCAGAATTTACTGTTCAAAATTGTTCAACCGATGTACAATTAGTCCATGAAGCTAGATTTCTGGGCTACTTGGGGATTCCGCGAAGCCGACCGCCGGGGCTTCACCACCAAACCCGCCGCCGAGCGGTTCGCGCAACGCCAAGCCAAAGCCCTACAAAGGCCCGTCAACCTGTTCGACACCACCAAAGAGCCACCTACCAAGATTGGCAACTATCCGGCTTCAACCGGCGGCCACAAATGCTAAAGGCACTCCGGCGCCACCTTCCACCGTGCAAGCGATCCCAGTGGGACCAAGGCTACCAGCGCTGCACTTGCCCGATAGCCATTCGCGGTACCCTAGCCGGTCGCCACGTCACCATCTCCACGGCGAAGTACCTGCCCCCCGAGCTAGCCCGCGATCTCGAATCCGCCCGCAACCTAGCCATCCTCTGGGAACGCAACGGCGCGCCCGTACGCCCCGAGGAATACGCCGCGCCCGTCCAGCAGCCAGCCACCGCCGAAACCCAGCAGCCCACCATCGAGTCCGCCGTGTCCGCGTTCATGGCAGACGGTCGCGTTCGCGGTAACACAGCGGCCACCGAATACAAGCGCAAGATCGTTTTCGAATCCTCGCTACTCCCGTTCTGCGCCGATAAGGGTTTCCGCTTTGTCACCGAGCTGGACCTGAATGCCGTCCGCGATTGGCGATCTACTTGGAAGCTCGGGGACCTCTCTCGCTACAAGCGCCAAGGCCAGGCCATCGGCTTTATCTGGTTTTGCGAGCGCGCCGGGTGGCTACCGCGCAACTACGCCTCCGACATCACACGCGGACTCGGCAAGATCGCAGTGAAGGTCACCCAGACCGGCTACTTTCAGCCGGACGAATACGCGCGCCTAATCGACGCCACATACCTCTACAGCGACCGCCCGAGCGTGGATAAACACAATTCGCTAACCATCGGCGGAGGGAGGATTCGCGCGCTCACTGAGTTGATGCGGTGGACTGGCCTACGCATCCGCGATGCCGTCACGCTGGAAAGGAACCGGCTCGCGTGCGATCCATCCAACGGCATGTGGAGCGTAATGCTCTACCAAAAGAAAACCGGAGACCCCGTGTACTGCCCGATTCCGCCGGACGTTGCCGCCGCCTTGCAGAACGTTCCCGCAAGTCAGAAGGGAAACACGAACGCCACCTACTTCTTTTGGACGGGCTCCGGGCTCGCCAAGACGATCACTTCGAATTGGCAGAGATCCTACCTAAAACTATTCAAGCTGGCGAACCTTAGAGAGCCGGACGGAACCGCCAAGCGATGCCACCCGCACATGCTCCGCGACACGTTTGCAGTCGAAAGCCTTCTCTCTGGAATGCGTCTCGAAGAGGTATCCACCATCCTTGGCCATTCCTCAGTGAAGATCACCGAGCGCCACTACATGCCGTGGGTTCGAGCCCGTCAGACCAGCCTGAATCAGTCCGTCATGGATTCGTGGGTCAAGCAGGGGAAGATAAAGCCAGCGGCATAGCGGCCCGGCCCCGAGCCTTGGCCGACTGCCGGGAACAGGTTTTACCAGGTTTACCGGGTTCGAAACAGGTTATTTTCGCGGAAGCTAAGATCAGCACGCGTGGTGGGTGTTACGGGAAATCTCGTTTGATTTCGCATAGAATGGCAAAGCACCTAGGCGGGGTGGCTGGCTTGAAGCCCGAAACCTGGTACAACTTGGAAACTTGGTCGCGCGCGTAAGCCACGGATGCACGGTCATACGGCACCATCGGCTAGACATTCCACCCACCCTACCGGCGGACGGCCTTAAGGGGGCTGGGTGGGAATCATCCGCGCCCGTAGCGTGATGCCATAGAGGCGCAACACATGAGGGCGCGCACCTTGGCGAGTTCCGCCGTCGCGTCCCGTATAACCCTATCCCGCTTCGCTTTGGACTAGTCCGTCAACTA
>PLDF01000074.1 GCA_003135055.1 Bryobacterales bacterium
ACGCGCTGCTGCTGATGCACGAGCGATACGGCAAGCAGAATCCGATCTACTTCGAAAGATTCCTGCAGCAGTGGGCGTTCATCAGGAACCACACCATCGACGCGCAGAATCACGGACTGTGGAACCTGACGACTGCGGACGGAACGCCGGTTGTCCTGGACAAAGGCTCGATCTGGAAGGCTGCGTATCATGACAGCCGCGCGTTTTGGAATGTGAGCGGGCGGCTGCGGAAGCTCGCGGCGGAGTGATTGCGGCTGCTGCCGCCGCGGGTCGCACGGCCAGATTTGCGTGGCGCGGCGCGCTATTTTCACAGATAATCTGAGCGAAACACGCATTTTAGTTGTCCCCAGTGGTTGCCATCCGTCGGGCCCGCTGGATCGAAGAGGCAATCCCAACGCGCAGGAGTCGCGTGCATGCCGCAGAAGCGCTTTCTTCTGACCCTGATCAAGCCGTCGCACTACGACGACGAAGGGTACGTCATCCAGTGGTTCCGCTCGGCGATCCCGTCGAACACGCTGGCCGTGCTCTACGGGCTGGCGCTCGACTGCAAAGAGCGGGCGGTCCTGGGCGACGACGTCGACATCGTGATTCGGGCGATGGATGAGACGAACACGCGGGTCCGGACGCGCCGCATCATTCGCCAGCACAAAGGGCGGCCGGGGATGGTCGCGCTGGTTGGGGTGCAGTCGAATCAGTTTCCGCGCGCGATGGATCTTGCGCGGCCGCTGCGGGCGGCGGGCGTTCCGGTGTGCATTGGGGGATTTCATGTGTCGGGTTGCCTGGCGATGCTGCCGGGGATCACGCCGGAGCTGCAAGAGGCGATGGACCTGGGGATTTCGCTGTTCGCCGGCGAAGCGGAAGGACGCTTCGAGCCGGTGCTCGTCGATGCCTGGAATCACTCGCTGAAGCCGCTCTACAACTACATGAACGATCTGCCGTCGCTCGATGGAGCGCCCGCGCCGATTCTGCCGGCGACGCGCGTGAAGCGCACCGGTGGGAAGATCACGACCTTCGATGCGGGGCGCGGATGCCCGTTCCAGTGCTCGTTTTGCACCATCATTAATGTGCAGGGGCGCAAGTCGCGGCGGCGCACCGTCGACGACATCGAGGCCATCATCCGGAGCAACCTCGAACAGGGGATCAACCGGTTCTTCATCACGGACGATAATTTTTCGCGCAACGGCGACTGGGAGAAAGTTTTCGATCGCCTGATCCAGATGCGCGAGCAGGAAAAATGCAACATCAAATTTGTGATCCAGGTGGACACGATGTGCCATCGCCTGCCGCATTTCGTGGAGAAGGCGGGCCGGGCCGGCGTGGCGCGCGTGTTCATTGGGATGGAGAGCATCAATCCTGATGCGTTGCTGGGTGCGCGCAAGAAGCAGAACAAGGTGAGCGAGTATCGGAAGATGCTGCTGGCCTGGAAGAAGGCCGGCGTGACGGTGTTCGCGGGTTACATCGTCGGCTTCCCGTCGGATACTCCGGAGTCGGTGCTGCGCGATATTGAGACGATCCAGCGCGAATTGCCGGTCGATCTGTTGCAGCCGCATTGCCTGACGCCGCTGCCGGGGTCAGAGGATCACAAAAAGCTGTTCGATGCGGGGGCGTATCTGGATCCGGATCTGAACAAGTATGACCTGGAGCACGTGACGCGCGACCACGAGCGCATGACGCAGGAAGAGTGGCAGAAGCTCTACCGCGATGCGTGGCGGAGCTACTATTCGCCGGAACACATGGAGACGGTCCTGCGCCGGTCGGTAGCGACCAATGCGAACCCGGGCAACATGCCGTTCCTGCTGATGTGGTTTTACTACTGCATCGTGCTCGAAGACGTGGATCCGCTGGAGGGCGGATATCTGCGGCGGAAGTATCGCAAGGATCGGCGGCCGGGGTTTGCGATGGAGAGCCGGATGAGCTTTTATCCGCGGTATGCGGCCGATTTCCTGAAGAAACACTGGCTGCTGGCGCGGCTGGTGTGGCACTACGGGCGGCTGCGACAGAAGCTGAAGCGGAATCCCGAGGCGCGCAAGTACACGGATGCTGCACTAACGCCGGTGGCCGAAGATGGATCCGAGGAACTGCTGGCGACGGGGACGCACGATCATCATGCGGCGCCGGCGCTGGTGACGCTCCGCTCTTAGGCGGACTGCGTCCGTGAACAGGGAGCTGTGCATCTGCACAGTCCCGGCACTTCCACGTAATCACTCTTAGTAACACAGAAACTATGCCCTAACGCGGCACATACCTTGCCGGAAAGTTGTAGATTCCAGCACCACTTTGGTGACGGCGCCCACAGCATTTTTCGCTATAACGGCACAAGATGGCGCAGTTGAGGATGCGGCGCAACTCCGCTCGCTGCCGAAGCTCAGCTGATCCTCCCTCGTTTTCGTTGGACTTCGCCGCTCCGGCCCCTTGCAACGACCAGGCAATCGCCCGGGAGCGGTCTTTGCCGGTTCTTGGAAGGAGCTGCCAGGGTGCGCAAGTATTACCGTTTCATCGATGGCCTTCGGAAATTCGCGAAGGCAAGGATCGAACCCGACGAGGCGATCGGGCTTGCACGCACGCTTCTGAAGAAACGAATCGCGGAGCGCGAGCAGAATTTCCTGTGCCTGGCTGAGCGGGGAATCTTCCATTATGCGCAGAGCCCTTATCGGCCGCTGCTGGACGCAAAGCACATTGGCTTCGGCGATCTGCAATCCTGGGTTGCGAAAGACGGCCTNNTGAGCCCTGCGGGCGTTGCAGGCCGAAGGCGTCTACTTCACCGTCGACGAGTTCAAGGGGAAAACGCCCGTACAGCGCAACGGGCAGACCTTCGTCTGCAACGAAGCGATGTTCGACAACCCGTACCTCTCGTTCGCGTATGAAGTGAGGAGTGGCGCGACGCGCAGCGCCGGAACCAGGATTCGCATCGATTTCGATTACCTGCACCAACGCTCTCTCTACGACGCGTTCCTGCTCGATCTCCATGGCTGCCTGACTGCGCCCATCGCGAACTGGTTCCCGGTATTTCCGGGAGCGCCGGGGATCAATTCGAGCCTGCGTTTCGCGCACATCGGCAACCCGGTGCAGAAGTGGTTTTCGCAGGTCGCGGAAGACCAGGTGCGGGTGAACTGGGAAAAGCGCATCGGGACCCGGACCATCTTTTTCATTCATCGGCTGGAAGGGAATCCCCTGGCGG
>PLDF01000042.1 GCA_003135055.1 Bryobacterales bacterium
AGCGCCGCCCGCAGCATGTTATTCGGGAACACGGCCGCTCCGGGAGCTTTGTCGACGCCGATCGGTAGTCTGCTGGCCGAGGGTCTCATCGGCGGCAATGTCGTTGCCACCCATCTGGTTCACTCACCGGGGGAGCCGAAGAGCATTCAGTTGCTTGTGGACACCTGCGGAGTCGATCCGGTTGCCGACGGAGCGGACTGGGTGCGCGTGGTTGCCCACATCTGCGACGCCCGAGGCATGACGTATCCCTACGCCGACGACGTGATCACTTTTTCCGTGAGCGGCGAAGGAGCGCTGATCGGAGACGCAACGATCTTCGCCAACCCGATCCGCGCAGAGGCGGGAATCGCCACAGCGCTGGTGCGGACGACTCGAGTGGCCGGCGCGATTTCCGTGCGCGNNCGGGGATGCGGGTGAAGAGGCAGACGCAGCCGACGCCATGGTCTTCGGCCTCGCCGAGGAGCGAGTGCAATAATTCGCCACCGACACCGTGACTCTTTGCCTCGGGGCGGACGACGATGGAGCGCACCTCGGCAAGATGGGGCCCGTAGAGGTGCAGAGCGCCGCAGCCCATGAAAATCCCACCTTCGGATTCGGCGACGGTGAAGTCGCGGACGTTCTCGCAGATCTCAGCGAAGGGGCGGCGGAGCAGTGTGCCGTCGTGCGAGAGGCTATTGACGAGCTCGTAGATGTTGGTGGCGTCCTGGAGACGCGCCTTACGCACGAGCATGCGCCGCCTCCGGTTGGTCGAGCGTAACGCTGCCGTATCGGTCGACAAGAGCGGTGCCGCGCTGCTCGGCGGCCGCGAGGGCTTCGCGAACGCGATGGCGGGCGGTGCCGCCGATGACGTCGTGGCAGTCGAGCGTGGCTTCGAGGGTGACAGCGGCGAAGAAGTCGTCGGCAAACTCGTCGCCGAACTGGCGGAGTTCGTCGAGCGAAAGATCGCCGAGCTCGCAGCCTTTGTCGAGACAATAGCGGACGGCGTTGCCGATCTTCTCATGCGCTTTGCGGAAGGGGACGCCCTTGTGGACGAGATACGTGGCGGCAGCCATGGCGTTGAGGAAGCCGGTGGCGCAGGCGGCGGTGGTGGCGCTGGATTCTTCTTGTGGCATCCCGCTACTGTCAGCAAAGCCGCCAGACTTGCGGCCACAATTAAAGACGTGCGATTTGAATATTTCACTTGTCTCTCCTCCTTCAAGGAGCGTTTTTCGGAGTTTTAACCAGGGCAAAAGACTTCAGCTACCGGCTTCCTGCTACCGGCTCCCAGATTCCATCAGGTTGTCATTTCCAGCTCCAGTTGGGCATNNCGTTGGCCCCGGAATCGTGCGTGAGCTGCGTCCAGCGCTTGCTCGCAATATCCATCACATAGATGTCGTAGCCGCCCGGCGCTCCCGGTCCGTATTTCCGGTCCCACGCAAACGTCAAAAACTGCCCGCTCGGCGACCATGATGGCGAAATGGCATACCCGCCATCCGTCATCCGCGTCACGTTCGCGCCGTCCGAGTCCATGATGTAGATTTGCGGCAGCTTCGTGCGCCCGCTCACCCACGCAATCTGCGAATTCGTCTTCGGATTCCACACCGGAGAAACATCCGGCCCGCGAAACGCCGTCAGCCGCCGCTCTCCGTTTCCCGACGCGTCGCTGACGTAAATTTCAGGATCGCCCGTGCGGGAGGAGGAATATGCCAGCTTCGTTCCGTCGCTCGACCACGCCGGCGATAACGTCGCGCCACCCCATGCAGGAAAGGCCGTCAGCCGCCCCAGATCCAGCGAGAACATGCGGATCGACCACCCGTTTTTGCCCAGCGAGCTGAACGCCACCCGCGAATTATCCGGCGAAACATGCGGCGACAACGAAACCGTGCCCAGATGCGTCAACTGGCGCTCGTTCATCCCGTCGTAGTCCATCGCCCAGATCTCTTTGTTTCAGGTGCGTGACGAAACGTAATAGATCTTCGTGTCTGCAATTCCAGGAACCCCGCCCAGTTGCTGGATAATCTCATCGGCAAAGCGATGCGCAATCTGCCGCGCCGAATCCGCCGTGGCCTCGCCGCCATATTGCTTGCCCAGCACCTGCGGATTCTGTTGCCCCTGCGTCGTGGTGTACAGATAACCCTGCACCGCAAGGTGGCCGCCGTTCGCTGCCAGCGCTCCAAACGCCACGTACGCCGCGCTCGCCGGCGCCGCCGACCACTGCGCGACCTGGATTTCCTGCGGCGATCCCGGCGTCGCTGTCGGAATCATGCTCTTCGAAACCACATCGAAGATGCCCGCGTAGCGCAGATCGTTATACAGCGTCTGATCGAACGCCGACTTCAGCCCGCCCGTCTGCGGATCGGCCGACCCAGCCTTGAAATCCGCGGCGGCAACGCGAATCTTCTGGACGCCCAGGTTCGTTCCGGTGCGCACCCAGTCCTGGGCCTGGAGTTTGGCCGGGAGCCCGAAGGCTGTTACCGCCATCAATGCGAGGAAAAAGAAAAATCGAACAGCAGCTTTCCGGGTGGGACTCGCGATCATGCCTTATCCGTTTCCATGAAGGTTAATCAGCAGCAGGGGCCGGCCGGCTCGGCGGGGTGGGTTTGCGCTTGTGTCCTGTGGGAAGCGCAATAACCCCGGAAGGATTCCTCGCCGGTATTGGAAATCGATGAATCGACACGTCAAAACGACCAGCGCCCACTCACTTCGAT
>PLDF01000461.1 GCA_003135055.1 Bryobacterales bacterium
CAACGCTATCCTGGCCTTGCGCTGCTGTGAATTCAACAGCCGATTTGAAGAGTATTGGGAGGCGCGGCGGGCTTGACTCTCGTTTCTTGGACGCGGTTTGCCTATCGACGAAAATTGAGTTGCGGCGGATTCCACCACTTCTATGTCGCGCACCCGCGCTACATTAGCTGCTGCTGCTGGAACTGTTGCTGGCCGTTGCCATTGCCGGTGCTGCCCGTGCCGCTGCCGCTGTCGCGGCGTTTCAGCGTGGGCCGGTCGTCGTCGGTACTTGTACCAGTGCCATTATCCACCGGGCCGTTACCGCTGCCCGGCGAGCGGCGAAGCGTCGGCCGGGTCGGGTCCATGTTGTTGTCCACTTTGCGGTGGTTGTGCAACATCGACAGCCGGTTGCGCACGTCGTTGAATTCGGACGTGGTCACAACGTACTCCGGCTTGGGCTTCAAGATGGTTTCGATCTCGTTCTGCGCAGCCTTGATGCGCGCATCCGTCATGGGGTGCGTGGAGAACACCTTGGCGAACGTTCCGGGCTTCTTCTTTTCCAGGGTCTGGATCTTTTCGAAGAAGTCCACGAACGCCGTAGGATCGTACCCGGACTTGTACATATACTGCAATCCCAAATAGTCGGCTTCTCTTTCGAAAACCTGCGAGAACTGCAGATAGCCCAACGGAATCGCCAAGCCCATGCCTTGGCGGATCGCATAACCAGTCCAGCCGCCCAAGGCGATGGAAGCTGCAATCGCGCCGATCTGCATCAGGTCGCCGCGCGTCGCCTGGCGCGTACCGTGGCGCGCCGCCACATGCGCGATCTCATGCGCCATCACGCCCGCCAGCTCGGCTTCGGTTTCGGTCTTCAAAATGAGGCCCGAGTTGACGAAGAAGAAACCGCCGGGCAGCGCGAACGCGTTGACTTCCTCGGTGTCCAGCACCTTAATGGTAAAGGGCACCTTGGCATCGGAGTTCCGCACGATATTCTGGCCCACGCGGTTGACGTATTCGGCGATGATCGGGTCGTCGATGATCTTCGCCTGGCGCTCCACTTCCTGCGCCAGCCCCTTGCCGAGCGCAATCTCCTTTTCCAAGGAGTAGAAGTTGATGCCGCTCCCGACATCGCGATTGCCGATCGCATCGGGATCCTTTTTCTTGTCGTCACCCGCCAAGGCGCTTCCGGCCATGAAGCCGGTGGCCATCCAGATTGTGAGAAGCAGCGCTAACGGACGTCTCATTCGGGAACTCCTAGGTACAACTATACGCCTATTTGTGGTTATGGGGAAACACTGTTGTGTTAAACGTTCACTCCCCTGCCCGGGTTTCGGCGTTATTGCGCCCAAACGTCATTGCGCCCACACGTCAATAGAGTCCGAGGCTGATGACTTTTCCGGCGGAATCCACCAGCACGTCCATGCGGCGGTTCAGATAGGAATAAAACTTGCGGCCTTTGGCGGCATCCGCGGCGCTGATATCGGCGCCGTACGTCAGGCGGCACTCGTTCCAGGTCATTTTCACCGGGTAGACGAAAACCGTGCGCAATGCGCCGGTATCGCCGGCGAAATCGAGCTCGAACTCCTTGTAGCGCCCAGTGGGGTCCTCGAAAGCATAAACCAACCCATTTTCCTTGCCGTCGTCGTCAAAGGCCGGACGCTGGCGAAGCGGCTTGCCCAGCAAATCGTGAACGTCGAACTCTCTCCACTCGCCGATCTTCGCCTGCATGAATTTAGGGCTATCTTGTTCAAAACCCTCGGGATATTCGCGCTTGGTGCGGCGGAGAACGGGGCGCGCCTCATCGAGATCCCTAGCGCGCGGGGCGTCTGGCACGACCGTGGCGCCCTGAACCCCAACCGGCTCAGGCGGTGGTCCCGGCAGCGTAACGATGGCGCTGTTCGGAGCATCGGAGTAGCGCAGCACCAGCGGAATTTTACTGGTGGGGGTTTTGCCGCCGTCGTCCGCGGCCAGCGCGAGCACCGCAAACAGGGCCGGACCAAGCATTGAAGCGAGCCGTCGCATCTTCATGATTCCCTCGGTGTTGACGATTCCATAAAGAGTGTAACCGCCTGGCGCCCGCCCGATTCGCCTGAATTTAGATAACGCCCTGGCGCTTTCCAAAGCTAGCTCGCGGCGCAAGCACTCATCCCGGCGCTTAGAAGTTTTGGGGTTTCCTCGCTGGGCCGCGAAATCCCGCCCCCTCACGGGTCGCGGCTCTGTTTCGGCTGCGTGGGTCTGCAAATCGGCGCCGGTAGAGGTCCCTCTGCGCCACGCCGAAAGGGCAAGTCCTTAGCGGGCTTGATCGCTATCCCGGCCGCTGGTCTGCGTGTGCAAACGATCGCGCAACGCGTCGGCGTAAACGTCGATACCCCGGCGCGAATATCGCAGAAAACCCTGCTGCCTCAGGTGATTCATCTGGAAAGTAACGATTTCGCGCGAAGTACCGACGTATTCCGAGATCACCTGATGGGTGAGAGGTGGAATCCGCACCGAGCCGTCGTCGCCTTGCACGCCCTGGCGGGCCGCAAAGCGCAACAGCGAACGGATCACCCGCTCAGGCGTCTTATCCAGTGCGAAGCTTTGAATCCGCTCCTCATGATCCACCGTGCGCTTGATCAGCATCTGCATCAGGGCGACGCCGAGGCGCGGTTGCCGCTCGACTTGTTCCTCGATCTCGGCGCCGGCCCACGACATCAGGGTAACGCCTTCCAGCGCCACCGCACGTAGGGCGTGGCGGGCCGAGTCAAGCAGAGAGCTTTCGCCAAAGAAATCGTCGGTACTGAAGATATCCACTACCGTTTGCGCCCCGGTTTCGAGCGGTATGGAGACCTTGACGCGGCCTTGCACCACCAGATGCAAGCTCTGGGACGGCTGGTTCTCATCGAAGATCGTCTGTCCTTTGCGATAGTCGGTAACGCCCTTGCGAGGCAGATACATCAAGGCATCTTCCATCTCGCGGGCTGGGCTCGATTTTGCTCCGTTCGGCATTTCTTACTCCCACAACCAAATTCGCCTGGTTGCGCTATGGATGGAACGACTTGCCGCGCCAATAGCTCGTTCCCTTCATGAGCTGAAGAACGCCTGCAACACAGGCGGCGGCTGTGTACACCTTATAGAGTAAGCCCATATGTGTGAGAATTTACGATCTAAAACGTCGCGCTTTGTACAGTAGCGTACAGTTAACTGGCGGGAACGTATCGGAGTCGAACCGATCAACGGCTTTTGGGCCGCTCGGCAGTTTTGAAGACTGCGCCCATCACCGGGTGAGACACGTTCCCGGTCCAGTGTAGCCCAAACGAGTAGGGGAGTCCCATGGCATTCCCGCGTCCCGAGCCGCTCCGAACGCTCGGCCTTCGGCGCAATCGGCGAACGGATCTTATGGGCCTCACTGGGCCATGCCCCCAAAAAGCCCGCCCAATGACGCCCGCCCAGCCAGCCCCATGACTCCCCGTGACGAAATGCAGCTTCGGAGGATTAGTTCAAGGATGGCGCCCGTGTCCATTAACCTGACCGTCCAATACGCGGGGTATCGCTTGGCGAGTTCCCGCCAAGAGCCTGATGCGCGGTCTGGGAGCCATCGGCTGGTGGTGCAGCGCCAGGTGGGCGTCCACTGCGGAGGCCAGGGTTAGACGCCGTCACCCTGGCGTGACAGCCTGCCGGATAGGAGCGCGGCAACCGATACAACTACTGCGATCAGCAGCCATGACGCTAGGGGGACAACAAGGAATACGAAAGCGGGCTTCGCCCTGGGGGGGCCCTAAGGCAACATCTGCGTAGATGGCCAAAGAGCCCACCGTGAGAAACAGCATCGCGCTATAGAGCGCCGCTCGAGTAAGAACCGGCCAGCGCTTCGAAATCACGTTGGCTAGTACGAGGGCCATGAATGGGGAGAGCACCCAGATCCCGAAAAGCGCCAGCAGGATTCGGGAATCATTACGATGACCTGCGCGGAGCATCAGACCGACTGAGCCCGCGGCCCCGGCAACCACCGCGATCGTTGCCACTGCGCGCAGCGGGCCAAGGAACCCGCCCTCGGGCCTTGCCCGGCTCACTTTCGAAGAAGTGGTCTTACTACGCCCATCGATGCTCATCGATCTCTCCAGCCTGAACGATAATGGTACGCTGCCGGAGGCGCTTTCGGAGGCGCTTCCGGAATCGTGGCTTCGTCAGCGGCGCGAAGGCGTCAGCGTGCAGCGGGAGACAAGATCGAACAGAGCCGGCGTCTCCCGCGGCACGTCTCCCTTCAGACGACTGTACCTTGGTTACCGTCAGAGCCTACGTGGTGCGGCCAGTCATCGCATTGGGATCCGCTTGGCCGGACAACACATCCGGCAAAGTAAGGAGCCGCGGAGAAATATCCCGTGCATTCAGACCCAACCGCATCCTCACGCGCGCGGCTCGGCATGCGCATTTGACAGAGCCGCGACCGTAACGTAAGGGAGCGGTTGCGCACCTTCGAAACATTTGGTCACCTTATTGTTTCGCGGACCCTAAGTGACATTGGATTCACAATCGCCCCGCAAAGGCGCCCCTCAGACCACATTGAGCGGCGAGGAAGGAACTCGAGATTTCTGAGTGTGACGTCCCGCCCCTCCAATAGAAATGAACGTGAGAACCTGGGGAATAGGCAAGCGCGTCAACAGCGCTGGCGACAGCACGGCGACACGGAATTTGGGGCTGCGCAATTTTACGGACCAGAAGAGAGAGGACTGACAGACGATGAATCGAGACATCCGATCCACGGGACTTACCAGAAGGAAGCTGGTCCGGCTGGCGGCCGGAATATCCGTTGGGGGGCTTGCCAGGACTCAGACGGGGCGGGGCGGAACTGCCGAGTTCCGCACGCAAGGCTCGACGCTCACGCTTGGGAACGCTCACCTCTCGATGTCGTGGCGATTGTCCGGCGGCCGCATGGCAGCAGTCGAACTGGCCGATCGTCACAGTACGCAGAAGATCGCGCCCGGCCCCGACGTCTTCCGGCTTGAACTTTCCGGTGGCAGGGTCTTGAGATCCAGCGAAATGGCCTTGACGAAAAAGCCCATGTCTGCGCGCATTCCTGGCGACCAAACGTCTATTCAGAGGGCTGGGCGGCGTCCGGGCAGGCAATTGGCGGCTGCCTTTCGCGATGCGGAAACCGGCGCGCTGCTGAGCTGGCGAGCCATCCTACTGGACGATTCGCGGTACCTCCGGCAGGAGCTAACGATCACCGCCGGATCCCAGGATTTTCCTCTCCGCGAGATTGTCCTGTGGGACTTCGACGACCCTGGCGCCAAAGCTGTGGGTACCGTAAAAGGGTCGCCGGTAGTTGCAGGCGCGTTCTTTTTGGGATTCGAGCATCCGCTCTCCCTGACCAGCGTCGCCAATCCGCATGTGCGATGTTCGCTGCCCCGGCAACTACCGGTTCGCGCCGGACAATCCCTGGCGTGCTCCGCGGCGATCGGAACTACTCCGGAGGGCCAGCTGCGACGGGGATTCCTCGATTACGTCGAAGACCAGCGGGCGCATCCTTTCCGCACTTTCCTTCACTACAACACCTGGTACGACCTCGGGTACTTCAATCATTACGATGAGGCCGGCGTGCTCGACAGAATCAATGCGTTCGGCACGGAGCTGAAGGTGAAGCGCGGGGCGGTGCTCGATTCCTTTCTGTTTGACGATGGCTGGGACGATCCCTCCAGCCTGTGGAATTTTCACTCGGGCTTCCCCAACGGGTTCACCAACGCAGCCAAAGCCGCGGCCGCATATGGCGCCGGAATCGGGGTTTGGCTTTCTCCATGGGGAGGCTACGGGGCGCCCAAGGAGGAGCGCGTGAAGTATGGCCGCGAACAGGGATTCGAGATCGTGCAGAACGGATTTGCCTTGTCCGGTCCTAAGTATTATGCGCGTTTTCGCGAGGTCTGCCACCGCATGATTGCGGACTACAAGGTCAACCAATTCAAGATTGACGGCACCGGCAACGCCAACAGCGTGGTTGCGGGGAGCAGGTTCGACAGCGATTTCGATGCGGCCATCTCACTGATCGGCGAGCTGCGGAAATGGAGCCCGGACCTTTATGTGAACCTGACGACGGGCACATATCCGTCCCCATTCTGGCTGCGTTTTGCGGACTCCATCTGGCGCGGAGGGGGCGACCACGATTTTGCAGGAGTGGGTTCCTGGCGTCAGAAGTGGATCACCTACCGGGACGCCAACACCTTTCGCCGCGTAGTGACCGCGGGTCCGCTGTATCCCATCAACTCGCTGATGCTGCACGGGCTGATCTATGCCAGGAAAGCCAAGAATCTGGATACGGACCCGGGTGGCGATTTCCGTAGCGAGATCCGAAGCTATTTTGGAACCGGGACGCAGCTACAGGAGATGTATATTTCACCGGAGCTCTTGTCCACGGAGAATTGGGACGATCTGGCGGAAGCGGCCCGGTGGTCGCGAAGCCATTCCCAGACTCTGATGGATAACCACTGGATCGGCGGGGATCCCTCGCGGTTGGAGATATATGGATGGGCCGCATGGTCTCCCGCCGCGGGAATATTGACGCTGCGGAATCCGAACGAGAAGGAGCAGACGCTCAGCGTCGATATCGGGGCGGCGTTCGAGTTGCCGCCGAATGCCCCGCGCCGTTATCGGGCGGCCAGCCCGTGGAAGAACGACGGCGCCAAATTCGATCGAACTCTCGAAGCAGGTAAGCCGCAGGAATTCCGGTTGGCCCCGTTTGAGGTCCTGAACCTCGAATGTACGCCATCCGGTTGATATGGGTGGGGTACGTTTCGCGATATTCGGTCGAGCGGAGAAGCCGGCGTTTGGATAATCCTTACACCCGGGCTGCGCAAATTCCCCGCCTGCAGGTGGTGCGAAAAGCTCTGCGGAGGTCGCTCTGCGGAGATCATTTTACTGTGGTTCAGACCGGACTTCGGCGTCGTGGTGGTTAGCCCTCGGTTAGCCCGGATTTCACCGGAGTGCCGCGGACGTTTTGATCTTCGAGCCGGCACGTTAACGTTTCTGCGGGATCGCCGGGTTAATGCCGGCTCGTTTTTCAAGCTTGTGGCGGGCCCGGTTCAGCCTAATGCCGTTCACTTAACGCCTCCGAGTCTTGCTGGGATAGCGTTAGAGAGAGGCCGGGAAAAGACGGTCTTGGCTTAATTCGGAGTGCGTTCACATGAGTGTGAACGCTGCACGCAAGAGTGCGTGCGCCACGTTGCCGCCAAAATGCAGGCCATGGGCTTGGCCACATGGGCCCGCCCCACTACTCCACCATCACGGCCAGCAGGCCTTTCTCTCTGAGCCCCGAAAGCGCCAGGCCGTAGCGGCCGCGGATGCCGGTCTTTTCGAAGATGTGTTTCAGGTGGATCTTGACGGTGCCCGCGCGGATGCCCAGCCGATCGCCAATTTCCTTGTTCTTCATGCCGCGTTCCACCAGCTCCCTTACCTGCATCTCGCGGAAGGTGAGCGGCGAGTGCGCGCCGCGTACCGGCTGGGCGGTTTCGCGAAGCATGTCGTCGTC
The DNA here is from genome assembly GCA_003135055.1 of Bryobacterales bacterium. Taxonomy (GTDB): domain Bacteria; phylum Acidobacteriota; class Terriglobia; order Bryobacterales; family Bryobacteraceae; genus PALSA-243. The sequence continues at coordinate 7,478 of PLDF01000461.1, forward strand.
CATCCAGGTTCCGCCGGCGGCCACCGACCGGATGCAGCTCAGCAGATCGCCGAGCGGCGCGGTCTTCCGCACCACTCCCTGCGCTCCCGCCTGGCGGAGCCGGATGGCGTCGATTTCGGAGACGGCCGAACTCCACGCCATGATCGCCATGGACGGCTGCGATATGCGCAATTCGCCAATCCACTCGGTCACGGCCTGGATGCCGAAGGCCCGGTCGACAATCAGCATGGAAGGCTGCAGCTCGCGCACAGCGTCCATGGCGCCGGGCAGAGAAGTCTCGGCCGCGACGACGTGCAGCTCCGCCGACTCCAGGAGGGCGCGAAGGCCCTCCATAGCGACCGGTTCGATATCACAAATAGCAACGGTTGTCACAGGTCCAAATCTATCCACATACTTCTTATCGGCTCTATACGCTTATTAGATTAGTTGGGATTGGGGAAATAGCTCTCATATTTTCGCGGGGACGGCGCCCAACGGGTAATCGGCCAGGTCGATCCAACAGTCCCGGAGGGTACTTTGCACGAAAACGGTGCGATCGGCGCGAAAAGTGCGAGTACCGCGGAACTCGCGCCACCGCCTGCGGGCAAGATCGCGGACTTCCGTTACCTGGCCGGGGGGGATTCCCTGAGCCAGGGTGCTGTGCGGATGATAGGGAAACGGCTCGTCGAAACCGAGCGGCCCTTGGTTCATGGCGCGATGCATGCTATCCAGGTCGGAAGCGCCCTTGCCGACCTCGAGATAGAGCACGTTGGTGACGGGGAAAATGCCGATTTCGGTCAGCTCCACATCGAAGGGGACCCAGCCTTCGGCGAGAGACCGCGCCTGTTTCGACGCGTCCCGCCAATCGGCCACAAGCGGACGCGGGGGCAGCACGCTGACGTGCGCGTGCGGGTTGTAGCCCGGAACCAGCTCCCTGCGGAGGTCGTCCAAAAACCCTCCCAGAGGACCGGCGATGTAGATGACCAGGGCGAAAGCGTTCAGCCGCTCGCCGACAGGGACCAGGCAATGCGCGTCGATCGGATCGGAACCTATCACCCTTACTATAGTAAACACTTTGCGGGAAACGCCGCTTGACCGGGTTCGCGGGCCAGGCTCAGCCACGGACACGATAGGGCTCGGCTTTCGTCTGGCATAGCCGTTGAAATAAAGCCCGCCCACACGATGAGGCGCGTGCCTGCCAACCGGCATCTATAGCAGAACGCCGCTTGGGGAAGCACCGCCCGCAGCCCCCCAATCGCCTGTCGTCGCCCCGGATGCTACGCCGTTTCCCAGGCCGCTTCCCGACCAACATGTCCCGCCAAGCCCCGCGGAAACCCTGCCGAGACCTTCCAATCGCTTCCCAACTCCGCAGGAAGCAATCGACGCCGCTAATCCAGGCGATTTTTAAGCAATCCTCACCCGATCTGTAATCAACGCAGCCCTGTAATAAACCCAACTCTAAGGCGCAGCTATCGTCCCGAAAATGTTCAGGCGCCCGCGCGCTTCGAGGCTATACTCCTCTCGACACGGCGGCGCGTTTCGTGAAGCCAAGCGCCACATTGAACTGCCGCGCGGCATTCGCTGGTGCGCGCAATTAGGCTGCTCGGGCCGGCGAAAACGCGTTCACACGATTGTGAACGCTGCACGCATATGCCCAGAGGGCGCCCAGTGCGCCACGAATATTTACTACACGAAACGGCGGGTTTGGCGTCAAATAATTGACATGAAGCGCGACCTTTGGTTTTCCTTCCGCACCCTGCGGCGCAGTCCGATGTTCGCGGCCGTGGCGATTTTGTCCCTGGCTCTCGGAATCGGCGCGAACACCGCAATTTTCTCGCTGGTCGATCAGGTGATTCTTCGCCTGCTGCCGGTGCGCGATCCGCAGCAGCTCGTGGTACTGCACCGCAACTACAGCCTGAACGGTTCGGACTCCAGCGATAACTACGAGTCGGTCTTCTCCTACTCGATGTACCGCGCGATCCGCGACCACGACGCGGCTTTCAGCGGAGTGATCGCACGCTGCGGCGGATCGGTTACGGTGCTGTATCAAGGCAATGCGGAATCGGCGGATGCGGAAATCGTTTCCGGCAATTTGTTCCAGGTGCTCGGGGTCGGCGCAGCCGCGGGACGGCTATTCGCGCCGGACGACGATTCCGCGCCATCGGCTCAACCGGTGACGGTGTTGGGACACGGCTACTGGTTGAAGCGTTTCGCGGGCAGCCGCGCCGTGGTGGGCCAGACGATTCAGGTCAACGGCTATCCCACCACGGTGATCGGCGTGGCGGCTGCCCCGTTTGACGGCGTGTTCTCAGGCAACGAGCCTCAAGTCTACCTTCCACTGATGATGCAGCGCATCTTCAAGCCTACGTGGAAGGCGCTGGACGACCCGCAATTTCGCTGGTTAACCATCATGGCGCGCCTCGCTCCGGGCACGAGCATCGCACGCGCGCAGGCGCCCACCGACGCGGCGCACCGCATCGGCGTTGAGATCGAACTGGCGAAGCAGCATGCGAGCGGCGCGGCGGCGAACCTCGCGAAGTATCGGCTTGAGCTTCGCCCGGCGCCGCAAGGCATCAACCAGTTTCGCAAGGACCAGCAGACTCCTTTGCTGGCGCTGATGGCAATGGCCGGGCTTACGCTGCTGATCGCTTGCGCCAACGTAGCCAGCCTGACGGTGGCGCGCGCAACGGCGCGGCGGCGCGAAATGAGCATCCGCCTCGCGATTGGCGCAACGCGCTGGAACCTGGTGCGGCAACTGCTGGTGGAAGGAGTGATGCTGGCCGCGGCTGGCGCCGTGCTGGGCCTGCTGGTGGCGAATTGGAGCACGAAGGCGCTGCTGCACGCGCTGCCGCAAGATTTCGCGGGCGATTGGCTGAAGACCGGCCTCAACTTGCGGTTGCTGGCGTTCGCGTGCGGCCTTTCGCTGGCGAGCGGCGTGCTGTTCGCGCTGGCGCCGGCGCTTCAATCCACGCGGCACAATCTTGCAGGGTCGCTGCGCGCGGGCGCGACGGCGTCAGTGGGGAGCGCCGTGTGGTTCCGCAAGTGCGTGGTGGCGGCGCAGGTGGCGCTTTCGCTGGTGCTGGTGGTGGGCGCGGGACTTTTTAGCGGAACGCTGTACAATCTGGCGAAAGTGAACCTGGGCTTCCGCACCGAGCGCCTGATGACGTTCAAAGTGGACGCCACGCGCAACCGCCCGCTGGTGGCCGATTCGGTGGCGTTCTACCGCGCCTTGCAAGAGCGGCTGGCCGCAATTCCCGGAGTGACCGGCGTGGCGTCGTCGGGCAGCGGACCCTTTTCCAACAGCAACAGCACCGGCAACATCACCATGGAGGGCTACCAGCCCAAGAACGGTGAGGATGTGGACGTCCGCATGAACGCCGTGAATCCGGGCTTCTTCGCCGGGCTTGGCATTCGGCTGCGCGCCGGACGGGAATTCACGGAGCGCGATGGGGCCGGCGCGCCAAAGGCCGTGGTGGTAAACGAGGCGTTCGCGAAACTCTACTGCGGCGGACGCAATCCGGTGGGTCTGCATTTGATGTTCGGCGGCGGCAATCACCCGAAGCTCGACCGCGAGATTGTGGGCTTGGCCGCCGATGTCCACACCAATGTGCGCGAGCCGGCCACACCGGCGCTCTACTATCCGTACACCCAGTGGAAGCAGCCTGAGCGCCTGATGTACTATGTGCGCGCGGCGGGCGTGGAGACGGCGCTGGGACCGGCGATTCGCGCCGCGGTCCGCGACGAAGACCCGAATGTGCCGGTTGCCGTATTGCAGCCGATCACGGTTCGCATCGACGACACGATGTACAGCGAGCGGCTGCTGGCGATGCTTTCCGCGGCCTTCGGCGCGCTGGCCACGCTGCTGGCGGGGATCGGACTTTACGGCGTGGTGGCGTACGCGGTGACGCGGCGGACGGCGGAGATCGGTGTGCGCATGGCGCTGGGCGCGCTGCCCGGCGACGTGCTGCGCATGGTGCTGGCGGAGGCGGGCAAGCTGGCGCTGGCGGGAATTGTGGTGGGCGTCGTGGCGGCGCTGGCGCTGAGCCGGCTGGTGCAAGCGCAATTGTTCGGGGTGCAGGCGGCGGACCCGCGCATACTGATTGGCGCGGCGGCATTCCTGGCGGCGGTGGCAATGGGCGCGGCGTTCATGCCGGGACGGAGAGCGTCGCGGATTAGTCCGGTGGTGGCGCTGAAGTACGAGTAGGGCAGGTGCGTGGCGCACTCTCGCGTAAGCACTCTTGTGTGCCGCGTCCCCACTCAAGGGGACGCAGGGGTTCGCGCAGGCAGAAAGCGCGTTCACACGAGCGACAGACGGTCCCTTCGGGAGCGTCTCGTGCGGCAGAAACCGACGTATCGCGAGGCGAAGAGAGCCGGCTGAAAGCCGGCTGCAGCCAGGATTGGCTGCCCCACAGGGCAAGAGGGTGAACGCTGCAAGCAGGAGTGTGAGCCACGTCGCAGAGGAGATTAGATGAGAAATGGAAAGGGAAACGATCGAGTCTCGCTGAATACGGCTGTCACTCAATTACGCGAAGGTCTATTAAGACAGGCATCCGGGGAGCGACTCATTGAGCAGGTAGATATGAGGCCGCGGTTTCGCGGAAACTTTCCACCTGTTCATGCGCCCATGCGGCATCGCGTCCCAGCTCGGGCGCGATCAGCCCGGCCACGCACTCCGCCATCTCCATCGCGGCTCGCGCGTTGAGAAAGAGCGCGCGAGTTCTGCGGGCGAGCACGTCTTCCACGGTGCGCGCCATCTCATCCCGCACGGCGCGGCGTATGTCCGCGACGGTATACGGCAGCGCGGGGTGCAGTAATTCGGATTGGGGAAGCTCGCCCGGGTCGAAGATCTTGAGGTTCGCCGTGATGCACGGACGGTCGGGCAGGTACGCCAGCGTGGCGGCCTGGTTCACGCAGTCTTCGGCCATGTGGCGGTAGGTGGTCCATTTGCCGCCGCAGACGGTGATCATGCCGGAATTTTCGATGCGGATGACGTGCCCCCGCGATAGAGCCGCCGTGTTGGTAGCGCTGTCCGATTTCACCAAGGGGCGGATTCCGGCGAACATGCTAAGAATATCGGCGCGCGTGGGTTTCCTGGCGAGATAGAGCGACGCGGTGTGCAGGATGAACTCGATTTCCCGCTCCAGCGCCACCGGCTCCGCGGCGGCTTCGGCAACCGGCGTATCGGTGGTTCCGACTAACGTGTGGCCGTGCCAGGGAATGGCGAACATCACGCGCCCGTCGGTGGTGTGCGGGACCATGATGGCGCTGTCACCGGGAAGGAACGACGAATCGAACACCAGGTGAATGCCCTGGCTGGGCGCGATCATCGGCTCCGCCGTGGAGTCGGCGAGTGTACGCAGGGCATCCGCGAAGGGGCCGGTGGCGTTGACGACTGCCTTCGCCATGGCCTCGTACTCTTCGCCGGTTTCCAGATCGCGAAAGCGCACGCCGTCGACGAACCCGTCGGCGTCTTTGACGATGGCGATTACGGCCGAGTAGTTCAGCAGCGCCGCGCCCTGTTCCCAGGCAGTGGTCACCAGATTGATGAGGAGGCGCGCATCGTCGAACTGGCCATCGAAATAGATGACGCCGCCGCGCAGCCCTTCGGTGTTGATGGTGGGCAGGCGTTCGAGAGTCTCCTCTTTGGACAGGATGCGCGAGGCGCCGAAGCCGTACTTGCCGGCGAGCAGATTGTAGAGCTTGAGGCCGAGACCGTAGAAGGGAGACTCCCACCAGTCGTAAGTGGGCACCACGAAGCCGAGATTGCGCACCAGGTGCGGCGCGTTCTGCAGCAGCAGGCCGCGCTCCTTAAGCGCTTCCATCACCAGCGAGAGGTTGCCCTGTTCCAGATACCGCACGCCGCCGTGAACCAACTTAGTGCTGCGGCTCGACGTGCCTTTTCCGAAATCGTGCCGCTCGAGCAGAAGCACGCTGTAGCCGCGGGCCGCGGCATCGATGGCGACGCCGGCGCCGGTGGCTCCGCCGCCGATGACGATGAAATCCCAGGGACCATCGTGATTGTGCAGGCGGCGGTATTGCTCGGCGCGCGTCACTCCGGCATCAGGATAGCAGGTTCAGCCCGTGGCGCATGCACTCTTGCGTGCAGCGTTCCCACTCGCGTGAACGCGCTTCGGTCCTCGTGCGAACTCTTGTCTCGGCCTTTTGCAGGGCTCCACGAGCATCTACTTATTACTCATGCAAGACGAGTGTCTTGAGCCGGGCGGCGATAACACTCTCCCTGCCAGGGGCGACCTTGAAATAGGAGAACCCTCGCCCGGAGCTTGGTAACTGCCGCTCGACATCCGGATAGGAACAACAAAGACGCCCCCCACAATCGCCTGGACGACGATATCGCCATTCTTCGCAAAATGCGGCTGGAACGATCGGAATGACAGCCGCAAGGATGACGATTGCCGGATTGCCGCTCATTACGCTCCTTTCCTGCCAGACGGCCACTTATGGAGACCGCGCGGCCAACGGATGAGCTATTCCGGTGGCCAATGCCGAGCGCTCTGTGCGGCTCGGAAAGGGCGGGCCATGGGCTTGGCCATGGGCCCGGCCTATGGGAACACCAGGGGCGCGTCAGAATAGCAGTTTCAGCGCGAACTGGATCTGCCGCGCCGCATAGGTGGCGCGGATGGTGCCAAACGACGACGAACCGAAGTTGGTGTTCGGGATTCCGAAGTTGGTGTGGTTCGGCAGGTTGAAAAACTCCGAGCGGAACTGTAGCTTTGCCGCCTCGCGGATGCGGAAGCTCTTGTCCGCCGACAGGTCCCACTGCTCAAAGCCGGGCGAACGGTACGCATTACGCCCCAGATTGCCGAACGGATCGTTAACCGGCGGAGCAACAAATGTATAACCCCCAAAGAAGTTGTTGACGATGCTCTGAGTGGCGGAGCTGCCGGAGACGTTGGGACGCAGGAACGGCTCGCCGCGATAATCGTTCGAGAGTCCGCTGACCGCGTTAGCGGTGGCGGGAGTGTAATAGACATTCAGCGGCGTGCCGGTGTGCGCGGTGTTGATGGTGTTCAGCTCCCATCCGCCGAGTATGCCATCGATCGCCGGATTCATATGCGATGCCATCTTACGTCCCTTGCCGAACGGAAGCTCATACACAATGCTAGTGACGTTGTTGAATTTCACATCGTAGCTGGAGGGGCCGGCTTCGGCGGCGAGGTTGTGGATGTTCTGCGGATTGGCCTCGACATAGCCGGCGTAATATTCCAGCGCCTGCTCGGAATCGCCGATGGCCACGCCCCAGGTGAACGAATTCAGAAAGTACAAGCCGCCCCCGAAACGATGTTCCAGGCGGGCCGAAAGCCCGTTGTAGTGATCGGTGCCGGCCGGATCGACCCAGGTGATGGGGCCGAACGTTGGGACTGGCGCGCGCTGCTGGTAAGTCAAAGTGCCCCCCGGCTGATTCGGCGTCGCCTGGTTATAGTCGGCGATGATTGGCAGATGCTCGCTGTGATTCCCGCTGTACCCAAACTCGAGCACTGTGTCCTTGGTGAGTTGGCGCTGCACCGAGAGGAACCAATTCTGAATCATCGGCCACGGGGAAGTAGGCGCGATGTAGTCGACGTTGGACACCAGCGGGTTGAAGTTGGCGGGATTCGCGATGCCCGTCGAGAAGCTGTTCTGAGTGGTAAGAAACGTAGCTGGAGGCGGCCCGCCTGCCGGCATGGTCTGGCTGAAGACGCCGAAGAGGGCTTCCGGAGCGTTGATTCCCTCGATCGCGCTGCCGACCCGATTGAAGAAGTCGTAACTGATCCCATAACCGCCGCGTAACACCATCTTCGGCATGAAATTGTAAGCGAAGCCCAGGCGCGGCTCGAAATCGGTGTAAGTGGGATGCACCAGCGCGCGGTCATACAAGCTGCCGCCAGTGGCGCGGATCATGCTATCGGTGGTTGGATCGAAATTCGACCAGTTGTTGTCGCGGTCCACCAGCGGCGTCGCGAATTCGTAGCGCAGTCCCAGATTCAAGGTGAGGTTAGGAGTGACGCGCCAATCGTCTTGAAGATAAGCTGCATGCACCTGCTGCCGCAGATTCGAGACAAAATTGTTACCCAGGTTGACGCTGCTCGGCAGGCCGAACATGAAATCCGCCAGATTGTAGCTGGTCGCATCCGATGTGATGGCGCAGCCGGTGGGCTGGCCCAACTGCGCGCACGTCGGCTTGCTGAATTGCCCGTTGTAGGTATCCTGCCCGTACAGCGGGTTCACGTCGAGAACTTCAGTGTGGATAATGGACAGCTCATAACCGACTTTCAGCGAGTGACGGCCCATGATCTTCGAGAAACTCAGCTTCGGAACGAACGAAGTCGGATTCTGGAACTGAGGGTTGCTGGTTTGGCGTCCGAGAGCGGTAGCGAACCCGCTGATGGTTTGCGAGTTGAGACCGCCGGTAAGATTCGAGGAAGTCGGCAGTCCCGCAAAACCGCCAAACATTGCCGCAAGGCTGGGTCCGCCGACGTATGGCGGCTCCTTGCCGCCCAGAACGTGGGTGAAACCGAATCGCGCCTCGAAGACCGAAGTCGGCGTAACAGTCCAGGTGTAGCCCGCCGAAGCGTTCTGATCCACAACGTGAATGTATCCGTTGCCGTCGCCGCCCGAGGGTCCGGTGAGATCGGGCGCATAATATTGCTGGTCCTTGCGCTGGCTGAAGCGGATGAAAGCCGACATCTTCTCGTTGATCTGATCGTTGAGCTTGGCGTCGAACTTGTCGCTGTAATCGCGGATGAGCAGCAGCGCTTCGTCGTTATTCGAGCGGCTTGTGCCGCCAGCGTTGATGGGCGGCAGATTGCTCAACGCGTAGCCCGCGAACGGATTCAACTGGGAGACCGGAATCTGCGTGCCCGCTTGATAGACTTTTTGAGTGATGGGATCCGCCACGGTCACTGGAAGGATTCCTGCGCGATCAGTAGTGGTGGGAATCGAATCGAAGTTGAGATAGCGCTGCAACTGCCGGTAGCCTTCGTAATCGCCGTACCAGAATAGCTTGTTCTTAATAAGTGGTCCGCCGATCACGGCGCCGAACTGATTGCGCTGAAGCGTCGGCTTCAGAAACACGGACGGGCTGAATTGAAAGCCGATCGCGTTCAGAGAAGTATTGCGCAGAAACTCGTAAGCCGCTCCGTGAAACTGGTTGGTGCCGGACTTCATCACTGCGGTCACTACGGCGCCGCCCACGCGCCCGTATTCGGCGCTGTAATTCGACGTGATCACCTTGAACTCGGAGATAGCGTCCGGCGACGCCTGAACCACCTGCGAAGAATATCCCTGGTTACTGGTGCCGTAGAAGTTGTTGTCGACGCCATCGAGCAGAAAGTTGTTGTACGTGCTGCGCATGCCGTTCACATTGAACGCGGCCTCGCGCGGCGTGCCACTTGGCGAGAAAGAAGCCGCCATCGGCGATTTGACGACATTAGTCGAGAGCAGCGCCAGATCCGCGTAGTTACGGCCGTTCAGGGGCAGCTCGACGACCTGCTGCGTGTTGATCACCTGACCGTGTTCGCTGGTGTCGGTCTCCAGTACGGCGGCTGCGCCGGTCACTTCGACGGATGTCGTCACGGCGCCGACCTGCAATCCAATGTCAACGCGCTGGCGGGCGCCGACGTCCACGCGGACATCCGTGGTATTGAACTTCGAGAAACCGGTTTGCTCGGCGGTGATGGCGTATCGGCCCACCTTGACGTTGAAGAAGTCGTAGTTGCCGGCATCGTCGGTAGCGGTTTTCGCTTCGATGCCGGTGTCCTGATTGAGCAGCGTGACGTTGACCCTGGCGATCGGGGCGCCGGAAGGGTCATGCACGGTTCCCAGCACTTCGGCCGATTCAAACTGACCGAACAGCGCGAGAGGCGAGAGCAGGCAGAGAAGGAGCAGTGTGGTGCGTCGCATATATTTCATTATTCACCCTTTTGCGGAGACTGAACCAAATTTTAGCCGACGAGTGTTGCGATAGTATTACGGAACGGCGTAATTTACGAGTCAAAAATCCGCGTCTGGCGCGGATGAAGGAGAGGGAGCGAGAGAGGAGAGAATATACTGGGGCTATGGCTTGGCGGATCGCCCTGGTGTTGTGGATGCTTACCGCGTTTAGTACGGATTCTTACGCAAGCGAAAACTCGCGCATTCTGGTTCACGGCCATCGCGGCGCACGCGCGCGCCGGCCCGAGAACACGCTTCCGGCCTTTGAGTACGCCATCGCGCAGGGCGTGGACGCGCTGGAGATGGATATGGCGGTCACGAAGGACAATGTGATCGTGATCTCGCACGACCCCATCCTGGAACCGCCAGTCTGTACGGGGCCGCAAAAGAGCGCGGTAATCCACCAACTCACGCTGGCTGAGGTGCGCCAATGGGATTGCGGCGCCGTGCAGAATCCCCGATTCCCCACGCAACAGACCGTTCCGGGTACGCGCATGCCGACGCTCGACGAAGTGTTCCGGCTCGCGCCGCGCGGCAGCTTCGATTACAACATCGAGACCAAGAGCTTCCCGGATAAACCCGAGTATACGCCGCCGCCAGAGGAATTCGCGCGCATGGTGTTGCAGAAGATCCGGCAGTACAAATTGGAGAAGCGGATTATTCTGCAGTCGTTCGATTTCCGGACGCTGGTGGCGATGCGCAAACTCGCGCCGGAGATCCGGCTGTCGGCGCTGGTTGAAAACGACGCGCGCGATTTCGTGGCGATCGCTGCCGAGGCGGGCAAAGCGGAAATCGTCTCGCCGGATTTCCATCTGGTGACGCCACAGAAGGTGGAAGCCGCGCACAGGGCGGGCCTACAGGTGGTTCCGTGGACGGCGGACACGCCCGCGGATTGGGACATGCTGATTCAGGCGAAGGTGGATGCCATCATTTCCGACGACCCGGCGGAGTTGATCGGGTATTTGAAGTTGAAGAACTGATCACTGCGCGCACGGAACCGCGCCTGGGCGGAACAGTGAGGAAAGGCCGAACTGCAAAAACGCGTTCACACGATTGTGAACGCTGCACGCAGGAGTGCNNGAGTGCGTGCGCCACGGCGGCTACTCGACTTTGGAGACCTTGCCGTTTACGAAGGTCACCTTTACGCTCTTGTACACATACACCTGTTTGTCCCCCAACGCGTCCACCGAGTCTGGTTGCCCGAGGGCGGCGACAACAGCATCCTGCGTCTGTCCAATCTTGGGCGGAGCCGGCGCCGGTGGCGGAGGAGGAGGAGGCGCTGGCGTCACAATGGCTACCTGGGGTGCCGGCTGGGCGCCTGGTTGCGCAACCGCCGCGGCCTGTGACTGCGTGTCCACCGGCTTATCCAGCACGAACGTCAGCAGCGTTTCCGAGGCAACCTTGACTCGCTGACCCTTGGTGGCCGCTTCCACGGCCGCCCCGCCGGCCGCACCCGCGCCCGCGCCGACGGCCGCGCCTTTGCCCCCGCCCGCAACGGCG
>PLDF01000499.1 GCA_003135055.1 Bryobacterales bacterium
GTGGCGGGAAGACGATCACGCTCGTCTTTCATTACGAGTTTCGCGAGGACGACAACAAGTCGCTCGCCGCTTTCGGGCCGCCGAATCACTTTTGGATACGGGCTGGACCGTTTCCCTTTATGCCGGAAGGGTCGGTCAAGTGAATTTGGGCGCCGGAAAGCGGGAAGAAGGTCGGACAGGGTGACGATCACCGGAACCGGTGCGGATTCCGACGAAGAAAATCGCTCATCCCGAGCTGATAGCGCCCATCACGGCATCAGTGTACGCCTCCCAAACTCAGCAGTTCACCGCGGCCGTCGCGAATGCCAGCAACACCAGTGCCCTGGTCTCTGACGCCAAATACCGGCGCGATCACCAGCACGGGCATCTAAACCGCAACGTCCTCGAGAAGTGCCCGGAACGATCAGCATCCACTCTTTAGAAAACCCGTTGGCCACCGGCCCCTCCTTACCATGATTGCCGGCGACGGCTATGCCTACTTCCCCTATGTGAAAGGAGATTCCAGAGAGGCGGGGACGCACCTCATGCTGCTGCGGGTCAATCGGCTATTTTCGCGCCCTTCAGCACCTCGCCTCATCTATGCGCGTAATCCCAGTTCAAGCAATTCGCCCCATAGATTCAATAACTTACGCATATTTCCTAGCACTCATGCTGTACCATGGTACTGGATAGCCATGTCTTCGCTCAAAACCACCCAGTTCATCCACAGCCGTCGCCGTTTACCACAAATCGCCAATCGCCACGAATCCCGCGAAGCCCCGCCGTCCGCTCGTGCGCGCCGCTTGACCCGTATCAGTCGGCGCGTCCTCCCTAACCGCCGCTCCGATATACCAAACGACCCTAGTCCCATTTTCGGACACCCTACCCCACGGCCATGGCACCCGTTCTCAGCCAATACCCATCAGACCACCAGCCGAACCTCGCCGGACTCCCTTGAATTTCTCACCCACAAACCACACAATCCAAAAGAGAAACCTCCGCGTCTCCGCGCCTCAGCGTCGATAAAGCCTCCCCTCCGCCACCCACACAACCAAGAGATACCAAACGACCCTAGTCNNACCCTAGTCCCATTTTCGGACATTCACCCACCCCAGCCCAAACCCAATCCGCGACGCATTCTCCGCTTCCTCCGCCGTTGCCTTTGACCTCATCCCCGTCAAAAATTCTGCGACTCCGCGCGATCTCCAAATCTCCGCGCCTCCGCGTTGAATCCCCACTCCCCGTTGAATCCCCACTCCCAATCCGGAAACTGCCCCTCCTACCCGCCCGCGCCCACGAGCGTGCAATAAACCAGTTTCCAACAGCGTTAAGCTTAAGTGATTTTGAGGTATACCTATGAAACTCGCTGCAACGCATCGCGCTATACGGATCGGTTTCTTGCTTCTGTCAGCGCGTCTGCCGGGGCGTTGGCCCAAAGCAACTGCTGCCGATCTCATATACTATCGAACCTTTCGCTAAGGTTAAGTGTTTCGGCCCCTCGCTAGTACTATCTTTAGCGATATTTATTGAAAAACTTTGGAACTTCCACCTGGTACTAGTGTTAACAATGTCATAATAGCGCCAAGGCGCTACGAAAGCGCTCGGAGGGTGTATGCAGTTGCCTCGTTGGGTTGTTCTGAGTGGGATCCCTGTTCTCACGGTTTCCGGGTTGATGATCTTGCGTGCAAACGACGATCCAGCCCAGTCTGACGCGGCGCAGTACGCGGTTTCTCATCCCGAATGCAGCTATTTCGGGTCCGACCACGACAAGGTCACCAAGGCCGCGCTCAAGGGCGTCGGGCGTTCCCTAAACAATCACCCGTTGAGCGACCTGACGACGCAGGTGATCCGGGCGATGTCGTACGTACCGCCGGGCAGCCCGACCTACAGCTACGGCGAATCCCACCAGGCCGGCTCCATCGATTCCTACATTTGGGCCGATTTTCAGAAGAACGGCATCACCCCGGCGCCGCCCACAACCGACTGGGAGTTCGTCCGCCGCGTGACGCTGGACCTGACGGGCCGCATTCCCACCCCCGCCGCGGTTACGGCCTTCGTCAACGACACCACTCCAACCAAGCGCGCCACTTACATCGAGACCCTGCTGGCCTCGCCGCAATGGGTGGACAAATGGACCATGTTCTACGGCGACCTTTTCATGAACAACACCACCAAGCCGAGCACGGGAGTGACCCGTTTCGCGCAAGGCCGCAACGCCTTGTACAGCTACATTCAGAATGCGCTGGTGACCGCCGAGCCGTATAACCAGGTGGCATCGGACCTGATCAGCACAGCCGATTCCAACAGCTACACCAACGGCCCCATCAACTTTCTCATCGGCTCCTACGTTTCCACCGGACCGGGCAGCGGCCAGGACACATTCGACGCGGAAACCGCCAGCGTGGCCGATACTTTCCTTGGAATCACCTACGTGAATTGCCTGCTGTGCCACAACGGCGCCGGGCATCTCACCCAGATCAACCTTTGGGGAAGCAATATCACCCGGTATCAGGGCTGGCAACTCTCGTCGTTCATGTCGCACACGGCGCCGCCCTCGCATACCCCGGTCAACGCCAGCAATACCAATATCTATTACTGGTCTCTGCAGGACAACACCAAGGGCTTCACCACGGATTATGCGCTGAACACCACTAGCGGCAACCGTCCGCCGCGCGTCGCGCCCGCCGGGTGCAAATCCACCCAGCCCTGCTGGTTCGTGCCGCCGCAATACATCTTTAATGGCGATTCCGCCCCGTCGGGCACCACTTACCGCGCTGGATTGGCAACGCAAGTCACCGGCGACTTCCAATTTGCCCGCGCCGCGGTGAACTACCTGTGGGCGGAGTTCTTCGGCATGGGCATTGTGGATCCGCCGGACACGTTCGACCTGGCGCGCCTGGATCCGGACAATCCGCCGCCCGCTCCGTGGACCATGCAGCCCACCAATCCGGCGCTTTTGAACGCGCTGGCCACGCACTTCATCCAGAATGGGTATAACGTCAAAGCGACGATGCGCGAGATTGTCAACTCCCAGACCTATCAGCTATCGAGCCGCTACAACGGGACCTGGCAGGCGACTTACGAGCCCTATTTCGCGCGCAAGTACGTGCGGCGGCTGTGGGCGGAAGAGGTTTACGACGCGGTGGCGCAATCGAGCGGCTACCAGCCTGCTTACACCGTGGTTGGTTTTTCGGATTCGGGCTATGCCAAGCCGACTTATGCCATGCAGTTGCCGGATACCACCAGCCCCGTCAGCGTGATCGCCAATAGCGGCGACCTCAACAACATGCTCACCTACTTCCTGCGCGGCAATCGCGACGACCAGCCGCGGAAGCAGGACGGATCGATTCTGCAGGCGCTTTCGCTGATGAACAATCCCATCGTCGAAATGCGGACCACGGTTGCGGCTTATGGCGGCAACCCGGTGTCGCCGCTGATCGCGCAGAACATGAATCAGAGCAACGCCAACCTGATCAACACCCTTTACCTGACGATTCTTTCGCGGATGCCTACCACGGCCGAGGTGAACACCGCCACTACTACGCTGACTACCGGGACCCGCAATCAGGCCGTCCAAAACCTGATGTGGGCGCTCTATAACAAAGTGGATTTCGTGTTCAATTACTGACGAAGGAGGACGCCATGACGAAAGAACAGCAAAAATTCGATAAGTTTTTCGAGAAGTACGGTTGGGGGCATAAGTCGTTCTTTAACCGGCCGCACTGGACGCGGCGGCGCTTCTTCCAGGTATTGGGAGCGGGGGTTACGGCATCGTACCTGACGCAGCGCTACGCCAAGGCGCAAACGTCGGTGACCACCAATTCCGGTATGGTCACCAAGAATACCGCGCAGAACGTGATCTTCATTTTGCTGGCCGGCGCGCCCAGCCATACGGATACTTTCGATCTGAAAGTGCTGCCGGGCACTACGCCCGCCAGCTTTAACCCGGAAACGGCGAACGGAGTTTTGTGGCCCACCGGGCTGCTGCCCAACCTGGGTAACATGCTGGGCGATTTCGCCATTGTGCGTTCCATGCAGGCGCATGCGCTGGTGCATTCGCTGGCGCAGACCTGGACGCAGATCGGGCGCAACCCCGCCGCGGCGCTGGGCAACATCGCGCCCAATATCGGCAGCGTGGTGGCGATCGAAAAGGATTCGCAACGCAAGCCCGGGCAAGTGTTCCCGACGTTCCTGGCGTTGAATTCCGACGGTGCCGCGGGGCAAGGATACTTCCCGGCTATCTACGCTCCGTTCAAGGTGGACCCGACCAGCGCGGGGATCTCATACACCACCAATCCGGAAGGCCAGACCAATTTCAATAACCGCTGGAACCTGGTCCATTCGCTGGACGGGGTGCTACGCACCGACTCGCCCTACGGCCAGCCGATGGACGATTACGAAGATTTCTACCAATCCGCGCAGCAGATGATGTACAACCCGGTGGTGAACACGGCATTCGGCTTTTCCTCGGCGGACAGCATCCGTTACGGCAGCTCTTCCACCGGCAACGCGATGCTGGTGGCCGTGCAGGCGCTGAAGGCGAACCAGGGCTCGCGATTCATTCAGATCACGTCGAACGATGGCTGGGATATGCACCAGAACATCTATACGGCCGCCAATTTGCCCGCCAAGGGGAAGCTGCTCGATACGGCCCTTTCGGCGATGCTGGGCGACCTGACCGCGAATGGCCTGCTTGCCAGCACGCTGGTGGTGATGGTGGGCGAATTCGGGCGCACGGTTGGACCGTTGACCGCAGCCGCGGGCCGCGACCACCTGGCGCAGCAGTTTGTGTTCTTCGCCGGCGGCGGCGTCAAGGGCGGAACCATTATTGGGCAGACCAACGCCACGGGCGGCGACACGTCGGTTTACGGCTGGTCGCAGAACCGTTACGTCTATCCCGAAGACGTGGAAGCCACCATCTACTCGGCGGTGGGCATCGACTGGACGACGGTCAGGCACGACGATCCGCTGGGCCGCGGCTTCCAATACGTTCCGACGACGGACCCGGTGCAGTATTATCCGATCAACGAGCTTTGGGGATCGTAGGGCCCGGGTAGCGCACGCATAAGCAGGCGGACGTTGGTGGATGGAGCCGATGGGGGAAGCGCCGTCCACGTAATTTCGAGAAGACCACTCCCTCACGGTCGTGGCTCCGAACCAGTGATCGTGGCTCCGCACGGAGCCGCGCGCATCAGCAAGCGGTCTGGCGATATCCCGCAACCTATTCGACCACGCAATCGCGCGCGGGCACGGCAATGGAACCAGGCCTTCTGAAATCCAATCGGTCCGATCAACCGTATAGTCTATTCGGGAGGGTAAGTGTGAACGATCAAGACAATGTCGGGCTGATCCGGAGAGTATACACGGCCTTCGAGGCTGGTGACGTGCAGACGATTCTCGATAGCGTCGCAGACGACGCCGCGTGGATCAATCATGGTCCTGCTACGATCCCGTACGCCGGATCGCGCTCGGGCAAGACGCAGATACTCGAGTTTTTCCGGATCATAGCGGACACGACAACCGGAGGGAGAATAATCCCGGATACCTTCGTGGCGCAGGGCGACGCCGTGGTCGCAACCGGCCGGTACAGGGCTACGGCGTGCGACACCGGCGCGGAGATCGACACGCCCGTGGTGCACCTCTTTACGGTCCGTAACGGGAAGATTGTGAGGTGGGAGGGTTTTTCCGATAGCGCTAAAGTGGCGGAAGCGCACGCTAAGGGCGAAGGCGCGGCCGGCCATTGAGGCCCGGATCCGCGCCCTAATCGAACCATGCGGCTAAGTATCCCGACTCCTTTTCGGGTGCTCCGGAAGCGCCGCGCTCCAGAGCGCAGTTGCCGATGGAATCGCGAGGAGTTGGAAGGCGAGCAACTACGCCGGCTGGCGGCATTGCGGCGCTTCGCGGTGGAACACTCGCCGTTTTATCGCCGCTTCCATTCCGGATTCGAAGGCCGGCCGCTGAACGAGCTGCCAGTACTCATCAAAGCTATAATTACCGTGGCTCCCCCTCCTGGCGCCGGTCAGCCTTAAACTGCCGTGGCCAGGTTCCAGCAAGTTCCGGAATAGTGGCGAGTCCGCACTGCCTGCGTTGGTAGAATCGTTTCTTACCGGGAGGCGATTCATGCAGAAGCGGTTTTTTCACAGTCTCGCGAGATTGTCGATCTTCCTTGTGGCGGCCGGCGCGCTGGACGCGGCGGTCAAACTGCCGTCGTTCTTCTCCGATCACATGGTACTGCAGCGCGGGATTCCCGTTCGCATCTGGGGGTCGGCGGATGCGGGCGAAACTGTGCGCGTCGAGTTGCAAGGGCAGACCGTGACGGTGAAGGCCGGCGACGACGGAAAGTGGATGGCCTGGCTGCGCCCGCTGGTCGCCGCGGGACCGCTCGATATGACTGTCGCGGGGACCAATATGGTCGCCATTCACGACGTGCTGGTGGGAGAGGTCTGGCTGGCGTCGGGCCAGTCCAACATGGAGTTTGCCACCAATAATGTGGCCAACCGCGACGACGAACTGGCGCACGCCGACTACCCCATGATCCGCCTGTTCAAGGTGAAGCACGCCGTGGCCGGCCAGCCGGCGGACGACGTGACCGGACTGTGGCAGTTGTGCAGCGCGCAGACTGTGAAGAGTTTCTCCGCCGTCGCCTATTTCTTCGGACGCCACCTGCAAAGCGATTTGAGCGTGCCCGTGGGGTTGATCGAGAGCGACTGGGGAGGCACCCCGGCGCAATCGTGGATCTCGCGACAGGCGCTCGAATCCGACTCCTCGCTTCAGTACGTGCTGAACGAGTGGGATAAGGCGCTGTCCAACTACCCGGCTGCCAAGGAGCGATACGACCGCCAACTGGAGACCTGGAACCAGGCCGTGGAAGCCGCCAAGGCGGAGGGCAAGACGCCGCCCAATCGCCCCGGCGCGCCCCCTGGCCCCGGACACCAGAACACGCCGGGAGGCCTGTATAACGCGATGATCGCGCCCCTGACAGGGTACGGGATGCGCGGCGCCATCTGGTACCAGGGCGAATCGAACGCCAACGAGGCGCACGCATGGCTCTACCGGCGCCTGTTCGCGGCCATGATCGAGGACTGGCGCAACCGCTGGGGCCAGGCTGATTTCCCGTTCTACTTCGTACAACTGGCGAATTTCAAGTCCAACGGCTGGTGGCCCGTCCTGCGCGAATCGCAAACCGAAACGCTCCGCCTGGCGAACACCGCGATGGCGGTAGCGATCGACGTAGGCAACCCGGCCGACATCCACCCGACCAACAAGCAGGACGTGGGCCTGCGGCTGGCACTGGCCGCGCGAGCGCTGGCCTATCGCGAACCCGTCGAGTACTCCGGGCCGGCATTCCTGGCGGCCGCACAAGAAGGCGCCGCCATGCGCGTTTATTTCAAGCACGCCGATGGTATGCAGGCGCGCGGCAGCGGGGCGATCACGGGGTTTGAAATCGCCGGCGCCGATGGGAAGTACTTCGAGGCGCAGGCCCGCGTGGAAGGCGCCACGGTGGTGGTTTCCACACCGCAAGCGCCAGCGCCCGTGGCCGTGCGATACGCTTGGGCGGACAACCCGGCGTGCAATCTGGTCAACGGATCGAGCCTGCCCGCCGGGCCGTTCCGCAGCGACGAGCCGCACTACAATCAGTAGGCGGCGGGTTCTCTACCAAGAACGCATATCGCTGTCGAAGCCTCATAGCGGATCTAGTCTTGCCGCGCACGTGTTTCGAAGATGGCGTTAGGGGCGTGTGCGACATGGTGACGGGCTCTGTGACAGCCGATCAGTGGCCGGGCCTCTCGATGGGCAGGAACATGGCCGCATCGAACTCAAAGACTCAGCTCAAAGACTCAAAGAGACAGTCGCCTCGACGCTTGCGGGCATTACTCGCTGGGGCGCGTCAAGCCCAGCCGCCGGATTCATCATCCGCCGCAGGTCAGCATCCTGCCCCACAAAGTCCGCCGGCTATGGCTTCCCGCGTAATTATCAGTGGTGAGTCCTGTCTCGGGTTCACGTCCGGTATATACGAGATCATCGAGCGAGTGGGATCGGCGGCTTGGGCGCGATGTCGCTATACGCAACAGCCCCTTCGGAAATGGTGTACTAAGCATCATGAACCTGAAAATCGAAACCGCGCAGCTTGCAGCGGAACTGGACACGCTGGCGTCATTTTCGGAAGCGCCCGCACCGGCGGTCACTCGCATCGTGTTTTCCGGGACGGACCGGCAAGCGCGCGAATACGTGAAGCGGCTTTGCGCCGACGCGGGCCTTGCCATACGCGAAGACGCCGTGGGCAACACGTTCGCGCGCTGGGCCGGAAGCGAGCCCGAACTCGCCGCGGTTGCCAGCGGTTCGCACATCGACGCCATCCCGAACGCCGGACGATACGACGGAACCGTGGGCGTGCTGGGCGGTCTCGAAGCCATCCGCGCATTGCAGCGTAGCGGATTCCGCCCGCGCCGCTCCATCGAACTGGTGATCTTTACCTCCGAAGAGCCGACGCGCTTCGGCATCGGATGCATTGGCAGCCGGCTGCTGGCAGGCGTGCTCGATGGGGCCGCCGACACTCGCCTGGCGGGCAAAGACGGTGAAACGCTGAACCATTGGCGCACCGCCGCGGGCTTCGCGGGCGACCTGGCCGGCGTGCGCCTGCCGCAAGGGTATTACGACGCGTTCCTGGAGCTGCATATCGAGCAAGGCCCGCTGCTGGAACGCGCCGGTATCCCGCTGGGAGTGGTGACCGCGATCGCCGCTCCGGCAAGTTTGCGCATCCGGATTGAAGGCGAAGGCGGCCATGCAGGCGGGGTATTGATGCCAGCCCGCAAGGACGCATTCTGCGCCGCCGCGGAGCTGGTTCTCGAAGTGGAGAGCGCCGCCAAATCGACCGGCGTCATCGATACCGTAGCCACGGTTGGAGTCTGCGAGGTCTTCCCGGGAGCGATCAACAGCATCCCCAGCGAAGTGCGCCTGGAAGTGGACGTGCGCGATACGAATGAGGCGCGCCGCGACGGGGTGCTGGCTGAGATCGGCGACGCGTGCGTTGGCGTGGCGAAGCGGCGCGGGGTTGCCGTGAAGACGGAAACGATCAACGCCGATATGCCCGCGCAGTGCGATGCGAGAGTGGTGGAATCGCTCACCCGCGCCTGCGCCACGCATCGGCTCGGCTTTCAAACCATGGTGAGCCGCGCTTATCACGACTCACTGTTTATGTCGCGGATCGCGCCCACGGCGATGCTGTTCATCCCATGCCGCGGCGGCGTGAGCCACCGTCCCAACGAGTATGCGTCGGCGGAAGCGATCGAATGCGGAGTGCTGGTGCTGGCGGAGACCTTGGCCGATCTGGCGAGTAAGTAATTGCGGGGGGCGTGGTGAAGGGCTGGTCGAATCCGTCGGCTCGAATCCGCTTGCCGCGGCCGGGATTCCCGGCGGTGAAGGCTACTGACGTCGCAGGGCATGGCCCCGCGCCACTGCTACATAGTTTAATAAGCTGGAGAAACGTCATGAGAACCCCTGTCATCCAATCCCTGCCCCTGTTCGCGGTGGCCGCTTTTGCATTGCTCGCATCCCTGCCATCGCGCGCCGCGACTTGCGCCAGCCTGGCCGCGCTCCAGCTCCCGGATACCACCATAGCCACGGCGCAATCCGTGCCTGCGGGCTCCTTCACTTCACCCGATGGACCGGTCAAGAGCGCGGTGGACTTCTGCCGCGTGGCGATGGTCTTGAAGCCGTCGGCCGATTCGGATATCCACGTCGAGATCTGGCTGCCCGCCTCGGGCTGGAACGGCAAATTCCAGGGAATCGGCAACGGAGGCTTCGCCGGATCCATCGATTTCAATGCGCTCGCCGCCGCCGTTGCGCATCGCTATGCAGCCGCTGCCACCGATACCGGCCACCACGCCGGCGGAACCGACGCGTCCTGGGCGCTCAGCCATCCCGAAAAAATCGCCGACTTCGGCTATCGCGCCATCCACGAGACTGCCGAGGTTGCTAAGGGCGTGATATTCGCGTTTTATGGGGTAGCCCCGAAACGCTCCTACTTCAACTCGTGTTCGAATGGCGGCCGCCAGGCGCTGATGGAGGCGGAGCGCTATCCGGCCGACTACGACGGCATCGTCGCCGGCGCTCCCGCCAACTACTGGACGCACCTTCTGACTACGGCCATCTTCAACCTTCAAGCCGTTTCCCAGCCGGGCAGCGCCATCGCCGCGTCCAAGCTGCCAGCCATCGAAGGCGCCGCGCTCGCCGCCTGCGACGCGCTCGACGGCGTGAAGGATGGCGTCATCGAAGACCCTGCGCAATGCCGCTTCGATCCGTCCGTACTGCTGTGCAATGGCGCGGAGACGGATGCGTGTCTCACGGCGCCGCAGATCGCAGCGGTGCGCAAGATTTATGGCGGCGCGAAGACCGCGAAGGGCGAGACGATTCTGCCGGGCTTCGCTCCGGGTGGTGAAGCGGAACAGGGCGACTGGGCAGCATGGATCACCGGCGCCGGCCGGAACCCAAGCCTGCAGGACGCCTTCGGAACCAACTTCTTCAAGTACATGGTCTACAACGACGCCGCTTGGGATTTTAAAACCTCCACAGCGGACCACAACGTCAAGCTGGCCGACGACAAACTGGCGATCGCGTTGAACGCCACCGACGCCAACCTGAAGAAATTCGAAAGCCGCGGCGGGAAGCTCATCCTCTATCACGGCTGGAGCGACGCGGCGATTCCCCCGCAGAACAGTGTGGATTACTACCGGAGCGTGGTAAAGAAGATGGGCGCGAAAGACGCGGCCACGTTCGTTCGTCTGTTCATGGTTCCAGGGATGGGGCACTGCGGAGGCGGCGCCGGTCCCAACGTCTTCGGCCAGGCCGGCGTGCCGCGTACCGGCCCCGACCACGATATCGAGGCGGCGCTCGAGCGCTGGGTGGAACAGGGCGCCGCCCCGGAACA
The DNA here is from genome assembly GCA_003135055.1 of Bryobacterales bacterium. Classification (GTDB taxonomy): domain Bacteria; phylum Acidobacteriota; class Terriglobia; order Bryobacterales; family Bryobacteraceae; genus PALSA-243. The sequence continues at coordinate 10,907 of PLDF01000499.1, forward strand.
GGTGGTGGCCACCAAATTGAAGCCGGGAACCAATCCGCCGGCCGCGGTGCGCACACGGCCGCTATGCGCCTATCCGCAGACGGCGCATTGGAAGGGCAGCGGGAGTACGGATGACGCAGCCAATTTTGTGTGCAAGTGAGGACAAGCGCGGAGCGGAGGCGGCGGGCGCACAGCGGTCAACGGCTTGGCGACCGCCGGATGAAACGCATCCTTGACCGCGAGCGCCACGAGCGCTGACTGGGAAGGCGGGGGAGGAAGCCTTACGCCTTGAAGCGAATCATTGGTCAGTGGGGTAACCGCACTACAATCCGGTAGTGGCGGGCCTGAGCGGCAACGCGGAGATAATCGTTCATGGACGGCTCGATTCGCGCTCGCCGGAGAATGGAGCAGCGCGCGCGGTCCCGCCGCCATCCGCCTGGAGGTGCGGCGCAAATTCGCGCGCGGTCGAGCTTTACCGGCGCGAGGGCTTCAAAGCGCACGCATCGGCATTTGATGACAAAATGACTATAGAGCACCAGAGAGATCACGTCGTAGAGAACAACAATGCTGCTGGATATTCAAAAGCTTCCCACATCCGCCAATTCCGCCATTCTGCTGCATGCGAAGGACGACGTCGCGGTGGCGCGCGTCAACATTCCCTCGGGCTCGAAGCTCGAACTGGGGCCGGCGCGGGTGACCGCGGTCGATAACATTCCGGCAGGCCACAAGATCGCGCTGCACGATATTGCCACCGGCGCCGTGGTGCACCGCTATGGCCACGCTATCGGCCGCGCCAAACGGCCCATCCGTGCCGGGGAGCACGTGCACACGCAGAATCTCGGCTACGAGGAACTCCACCAGGATTACGAATTTCCGGCGGTGGATATCCCCATCCCGGCGCGGAGCGCCAATGCGCCCACCTTTATGGGCTACGCGCGCGAAGACGGCCGCGTGGGCACGCGCAACTATATTGCGGTGGTGGCGGCCAGCAATTGCGCGGCGCACACGGCGGAATGGATTGCGCGCAGTTTTGAGGGCCAACAATTTCCCGCCAACGTAGATGGCGTGGTGGCGTTTCCGCACGGTGAAGGCTGCGGGCACGCCTTCGGGCCGGACGTCGATCAGCTGCGGCGCACGCTGGGCGGCGTGCTGGCGCACCCTAACGTCTCGGCGGCGATCATTCTCGGGCTGGGTTGCGAAGTCAACCAGATCGACCATTACCTGGGCGAGGGGCACAACTTCTCGACGGACCGGCTGGTGGGCATGACGGTTCAAGGCAGCGGCGGAACGCGGGCCACGGTGGAGGCCGCGCGCAAGGAAATCGCGCGCTTCATCGAGCGCGCCGAGGAGGAACAACGCACCGAAGCGCCGGCGTGGAAAATCACGCTGGGCTTGAATTGCGGCGGCTCGGATTCATTTTCGGGCATAACGGCGAACCCGGCGCTGGGCCATTGCTCGGATATGCTGGCGGCGTTGGGCGGAACACCCGTGCTCGCCGAGACGCCGGAGATTATCGGCGCGGAGCACCTGCTGGTGCGGCGCGCGCGCAACCGCGAAGTGGGCGAAAAGCTGCTGACGAAAATCCGCGAGTACAAGCGCTATCTCAACCGCTTCGACGGCAGTTTTGACGACAATCCATCGCCCGGCAACAAGGCCGGCGGGCTGAGCAACATTCTGGAAAAGTCGCTCGGCGCCGTAGCCAAGGGCGGCACCTCGCCGATGATCGACGTATATGAATACGCCGAGCAAGTGACGGCTCCGGGATTCTGCTTCATGAACACGCCGGGCTACGATCCGGTATCGCTCAGCGGCCTGGCGGCGGGCGGATGCAACCTGATCGCATTCACCACGGGACGCGGCAGCGCCATTGGTTTTCCGACCATTCCGGTGATCAAGATCGCGACCAACAGCGGTACCTATCGGCGCATGCAGGACAACATGGACGTAAACGCCGGCGACATCGCCGACGGGGAACGCACCATCGAAGAAGTGGGCCAGGAGATTTTCGATCTGATGCTGGAAGTGGCGTCGGGACGGCACACGTGCGCGGAGAGACTGGGGCATAAGGAATTTGTGCCGTGGCGGATTGGGCCGGTGATGTAGGAGAGCTGGGACAGCCGATGTGGGGCAGGTTGGCCGACCTGGTTGCCCAACCTGCGCGGCGGCTGTGCATCGCTGCTGTCACTATATTAAGCGAGAGTTCATAGCATATAATTGAGGAGCAATGAACGCGACGGCGCTGCAGCCATTTTTAACGACCGCTCTCCCGATCATGTTTGCGATTCTGGTCGCCGCGTGGCTGAGCGGCAAGGGCACTGACGGCGTACACAAACGCCTGGACGATATGCGGCACGACCTAGATAAACGCTTCGACGAAGTGAATAAGCGGTTCGACCAGATTGATGCACGCCTGGAACGGATTGAAGCGAAGCTCGACAATCACGAAACACGCATCGTCAGGCTCGAAGAGAGAACGTCACCGTTGACGGGGGTCCGATAGATGCAGGGCTCCTTTCGGGGGCATGGCGGCTGAAGCAGGTAAGGATCCGGTCCTAACCGGATGAGGCAGCAGGCGCCTTCCGCTTCCGGAACTCCGGAGTCTCACCCGGAGTCAAAGACTCAGTGCTTCGACTTCGCTGGTTTGACCGGGAACCGGACGACCTTTCGACTCCGATAGACTGGCGCTTCGCAGCGTTGATCGTCGCAACGCTGTTTCTGAACTTCCCTTTTTGGATCGTTAATTCCGCTGATCTTTGGATGACGGGCTCTCTGCCTCTATATGCAGTTCAGGTTGGGGTAGTGGCGCTGCTGATCGCCGCTCTGTTTTTCGCGGGGCCGGCGTTAGCAGCTCAAGCGGCGAAGCGGCCCTTGTTTGGCATTGTCGAGAACTCACTCGGATCGATTCCAGCCTATAGTGTGCGCTTTTGCTGCGTGTTGTTCCTGTTGGTGTGGATTGCGAAGTTAATAGTGGCGTCGGAATTGTGGCCATTGCACGTCATTCAGCCGCAGGGGTGGTCCCCAATCGAATCGGGCTCAATCGGCATCGGCATCATGGGGTTCCTCGCTTTCACGGGTCTCCAGAGTGTGCAAACGACCGCGAGATTAGCTCTGTTCATCAACAAGCTCGGCGCCGCAATCCTGCTTGCAGCCTTGATTCGCGTTCACCACGGTTGGCCAGCGGTGCTGACGGCGTCTCCGGTCTCCACCGTGTATTCCGAAGGTCTAGAACTATGGCAGGGTCTGTCACGACTCGCTTTCTACCTGGCGCCTTTAGCCTTTTTGGCAGGCAACTTCGGCTATCGAAGCCCCGGACGCAAGCCGGTTGCGATGATTGCCTTGATGGGAATTGCTGTGCCCCTTGGCGGAACACTCTTATTGGTCGGCATAATCGGTGTGGCCACGATGGAGTCTGGCCTTCGCCGACAGGGAGGGGAACCGAACGTTGCAATGGCTCTGTGGAGCCACGCCGCGAGTAGCGCGCTGCCGGGACGCATGATGCTGGCCGCAATCACAGCGTTCGGCACGGTACGCTTCGGGATTAGGGCGCTTGTGGAATCCGCATCGATACGCCCTCTTGGAGCCCGGTGGACGTTAGTCCTGCTCGGATGTCTTGCGGGTGCGATTGTGTTGGTTTCTGCCGATCCATACGGTCCAACTCTCGAGAGGTCCTTTGAGCTGCTGACGAACCTTCTCGCGGTCTTGCCAGCCGTGCTTACCGCCGATTTCGTCACTCGCTCGTGGCGGGTTGACGGCGTGCGGAGATTCGACTGGCTTGGCGTGAGCGCCCTGCTTGCCGGCTTGGCGACGCCCTTATACGTACCCAATTGGATTGTGGGTGCGGGCGACGATCGGTGGGGGAGCCCGTGGCTACTGCCTTCGTACGGAGTGGCATTTCTGGTGTGCCTATCGGGCCGCACCGTGCGCCGATTATCCACGTCCAATGAAAACTCTTGACGCCGGCAATCGGTAAGCATATACTTACCGTAAGTGATTGCTTACCAATCGGCGCAGCTCGATGCTCTCGGCGATGCCACCCGGCGAGCAATCTTGGACCGGCTGCTCAGTGGGCCGTTGCCCGTCGGCAAATTGGCCGAGGGATTTCCCATTAGCCGCCCCGCAATCTCGCAGCACCTGCGTATTCTGAAGCAGGCCAACCTGGTTACGGATGACGCCTTTGGGACGCGGCGGCTGTACCATCTCAACCCTCAGGGATTCGAGTCACTCCAAGAGTATTTCGACCAGTTTTGGACCCAAGCGTTAAACGCATTTAAAAGGGAGGTGGAAGAACCACAGCCTAAGGACAATCTATGACACCTGCGATGGAACCAACGTCCGTCAGACCAGTGCGCAAGAGCATCACTGTGAAAGCCAGCGTCGAGCACGCGTTTCACGTCTTCACGGTAGGAATCGACACGTGGTGGCCGCGCGGTCACCACATCGGTAAATCGCCCATGACGAAGGCCATTATCGAAAGGCGCGCCGGCGGACGCTGTTACAGCGAGCAGGCCGACGGCACGGAATGCGACTGGGGCAATATCGTTGTTTGGGAGCCGCCACAGCGCTTCGTCATGGCGTGGCAGGTGAGCCCTGCCTGGCAGTATGAGCCCGAGCTGGCGAAATCGAGCGAGGTGGAAGTACGGTTCACCGCCGAGGCGGATGGTTCCACGCGCGTCGATCTGGAGCACCGCTATTTCGAACGCCACGGCGCCGGCGCGGATGACATGCGGAGTGCTATCGATTCGCCGAAAGGATGGAACGGATTGCTGCAGCTCTTCCAAACCCGGGCGGAGCAAAACTGAAAGGAGAGATATATCGTATGCAAATCGCCAAAGAGCGATTTCTTGCGGCGGGTGCGGCTGGCGCGGGCCGGCGCGCCGGCGCCAAAAATGTGTGGCGCCAAAAATATTGACTTGGCCCGGCGACCCTGCTAGCATCTTACGCAGTATTTGCAAAGACCAATGCATATTATGCAAGATACTGGAGTGAGCAAATGAAACTACCTCTATACGCGCTGACGGTTTTTCTCGGAGTGATTCTGGCCGTCCATCTCGCGATGAACGGTAAGGTCGGCAGCGTTCTGAACAACGCGCGCGTCGGAAATGCCCTTTTCTGGTGCATCGGCGCGCTCGGCGCGGTTGCGATCGGACTGACGGGCTGGCAGGCGGATGCCCTGCAACCGCTCAAACTCGTCAATCCCATTCTGCTGACCGCCGGATTGATGGGGGCGTGCCTGGTCTTCGCGATCGCATGGCTGATGCCCCAAGTCGGAGCCGGACCAGTGATGATTACGCTTCTGGCGGGTCAGATCGTCGGTGGAATGCTGATGTCGCACTTCGGGTGGCTCGGCTCCCCGGTGCGGCCGATCACGTTGGTCAACTTCGCTGGAGTGATCGTCATGTTCGGAGGCGTGCTTCTGGCAACCTACGAAAAGTGACGACTGACAAGTGACGGTGGTAAGCGACGTTGGGCCGCGCCTTAAGTGCGCTGTGTTCTCGCCGACTGGTTATCACTCCAGTGCACCATGGGAAGACCGGCAACCGGCGCGCGAAAGTACGGGATCCGGCTGCCCTTGAGCGACCCGATGTAGACCGTTTGCAAGTCCGGGCCGCCGAAGGTAACGCTTGCCATCCAAGGCGCGATGCCTTGTCCGGTGGCGAACAGAACGTCCTGGGTGACCTGGCCGTTGCGGAAGGCGCGTTCGAGAGCGTCCACCTTTTCCGCATCGCCCTCGTCCAGCAGGATCTTCAAATCGCCTTGCGGCGTCAGAACAAATAACTTGTCCGAATACACCATGGTTCCCCATAAGTTTCCATGGGCGTCAAAAGCGATCCCATCCGGCCAGGCGCCCTTGCCCAGGCTGCGGGGGCCGAAAACCTCACGTTCCTCAGGATTGCCATTTTGGCCGATCCGCAACCGCGTGATGCATCCGCCAGTGGTCTCCACAACGTACAAGAACTCTTCCCGGGCGTCGAAGCGGATTTCGTTAGTGAAGTGAAAACCATCGGCCACGATACGGAAGGCGCCAGCCTCGTAGCGCGCCAGATAACCATCCGCCAGATCCGTCCGCAGGGCGTGCATCCAGTTCTTGATTTTGGTCGAGATGGTTACCCAGATCCGGTCTTGAGAATCCCGAAGCACGAAATTGACTTTGCCGACCGGCTCGCCTTCGATGCTGTCCGCCAGAACCCGTGAGCCGCCGTCTCGCGACATGATTTCCAGGCAATCCGTGCCGAAGTTCGAGATGAGGAAATCCCCGTTTCGGGCGAAGGCCAGGCCGTTCGGAAGCGTGCCATCCAGGTAGCGGGTCGCTTCCGTCGCGGCCTTTTGAAAATGTTGCGAGCGATTTTGCGTAACGATCCGCTGGGAGCCGTCGGCGGCAATCCTGACCACGCCTCCCCGCGCGTCTGCGGACCATAGCGTACCGTCCGGCTCGGCCAGGATGCACTCGGGGCGCTGCAGATCGTGCCCGGTGTACCCGATGGATGCGGTTTCGATTCCAAAATCGAGGATAGGATTTGCCTTCATAGAGTCCAGCGCTTCGAAAACGGCGTTGCGTAAAGCGCGGTCACGATGTCGAAAAACACGATTTCGAAGAGACAGATTACCAATTCGCGCTGAACCAGTCAATATGAGAAGCCGGCGTTGGCCGTAACCGTTGCGAATGCGCGAAATCACGACTCTTGCGACTCATGGCTTAGCAGATCTGTAATCCGTTGCGCTACGGCGGAAACCTGCTCGCCACATACCCGATAGCGGTCCTTGGAGAAGCGCTGCAAAGGAACCGAAACGCCGATCGACCCGATGATCGCTCCGCCCACGGCGCGAATCGGCGCGGCTACACAGCGAATCCCCTCCTGGTATTCGCCGTCGTCGGTGGCGAAACCCTGCGTTCTTATCTGCGCGCAGACTTTGGTTAACTGGTCCAGGGTGCCGATCGTTTGCTTGGTATAGGTCTGGAGCTTCTCGGATCCGAAAATCGCTTTCAAGCCGGCAATGTCACAATCCGCGAGCAGCGCTTTGCCGTGCGCGGTGCAGTACAAAGGAATTAATTCGCCGGTTTGACCCGAGACCGCAATCATTTGATTGGTACCGGCGTGGTCGATAAAAAGAGCCTGCTTCCCTTCACGAATCGCCAGATGCGCGGTCTCCTCGGTCTCGATCGCCAACAATTTGAGTTGCTCGCGAGAGACGCGGATGAGCATGGTACCCCAGTCGTACTGATGCGAGAGACGCCATACGGAGGGTCCCAGGATGTACACTTTCCTGCCCGCGAGGTAAGCGAGAAAGCCGCGCCGGCGGAGGGTGTTGGCGAGGCGGAACACGCTGCTGCGATCGATCCCCAACAGATCCGTTAACTCTCCGAGAGTAACGGGATCCGCCGAGCGGGCAACCGCTTCGAGGATCACCAAGCCCCGGTCCAGGCTTTGGATAGACGGCGTCTCTTGCCGGCTCAGTTTGTTTTTCATCGGAGGCTTCCGATTATTATAACGGGTTGAGCCGGATGGGCAGCTCTGGCGAGAGATGACGCGGCTTGAGTTTCGTTTCCGGTTGGCGCGGGCTGGGGCTGGCGCCGGCATCCCGCGTGGGGAAGGGCGGTTCGTCCGCCTGACGGCTCGTTTGAAATTCAGATCATTGTTTGAGCAGCCCAGTTTGAAGATGGGTGCTTATTAACCATAAGTCAGGCACATACCCATTTTAACCATTTTGGGGATTTCGCGGTTCTGTTCGCGGAAATCGCCTGAGGCGCAGTGAAACATATCGCGTTCACAGGAGTGTGAACGCTGCACGCATGAGTGCGTGCGCCACGTGTTTGGCCAGTCCCAGGCAATGGGTTGCGCGAAGGCCAGGCGGCATTACGGCGCTGTAGCCTCTGCACCCGTTTGAGCTAATCCAATTGACTTCTTCCCGTGCGCCTGATAGTATGAATCCAAACAATGATACAATTTCGGTTGCATAGTACGCAACGCTTTGAGCACAGCCTGAGCAACAGCGGGGTTGACCTCCAGTGGTGAAAGAGGCGAACAAAGAGCGTGGCGCCGGTTTTGGGAAGCTCCGGTTGTAGAATTAACGGGGAAGAAAAAGAAATAGGACCAAAAATGGGAAAAAAGACGAAAATCGCCATTGCTCATAGCGATGCGGATCTCGGCAAGCCCGGGGAGTACACCCGGCAGCAATTGGACTTGGTTAAACAGATGATTCGCGAGATCGCCGACAACACGATGGGTGGAATGAACCATATCGTCACCCGCGGCGACAAGGTCCTGATCAAGATCAACACCGTAATCCCGATCGTGCCGAATGCGGGCTTCACCACCGATCCGCGAATGCTTGAGGCCTTGATCGAACTGGTGCAGGAACAAAACCCGTCCCGCATCCAGATCGGCGAGCGTTGCGCGATGGGCGCCGACACGCGTACGGCGATGGATCTGTGCGGAGTCACGGAAGTGGCCGAGAGGACTGGCGTCGAACTGTGCCCGTTCGAGCACGTCCCGTTCGACATGTACAAGATCGACCGGCCGATCAGCTTTAACGAGTTTCCCGTTCCACGTCCGGTACGCGAAGCGGATTGCTACATCGGCCTGCCGAAAATGAAGGTCCATGTCCATACCACTTTCACGGGAGCGATGAAGCTCCAGTTCGGCAATCTGCCGGACTATGACTGGATGGTCCGATGCCATCGCGACGACATCTATCAGAAGATCGTCAATCTGACGCGCGCCGCCAATCCCAAGTGGTTCGTGATGGATTCCCTATACGCGTGCCAGGGCAATGGCCCGTTCAGTCCGTATAGCGAGGATCTGATCAAGGACTTCAATACGATCTGCGGCGGTCCGGACCCGGTGGCGGTCGACACGATTTGCGAGGCGCTGATGGATTGGGACTATCCAGGCACCAACGTGCCCTCGACCGTACTCGGGGCGGCTGAAGGCCTGGGTACCAACAAGATGGACGAGATTGAGATCATCGGACCGCCCATCGCGCAGGTGAAGCGGCGGTTCAAGCGTCAAAACACGGTCCTTCAGGGACAATACCCCAACGTGAACCTGATCATGGGATCGACTTGCGAAGCCGGCTGCCGCGCGATCGTGCGCATCCAACTGGATCAACTGCACGCAGACGGAACGCTGGCGAAGCTGAAACGGCCGCTCTACGTCTTCACGGGTCTACAGTTCGAGGAGAGGATTACGGAGGTAGACGGCGACGTGATCATTGTCGGAGATTGCGCCAAAGGGATGAAAGACAAGTTTCCGGACGCGCAGTATTGGGGGAGCTGCACGGAATATCCGAATTGCACTCCGATCTGGGCGAATCGTCCGGATGTCGGAATTGCGCATTACGTACGGCAGTTGCAAAAGGTCAGGGAGGCCGCTATTTGAGCTCATGGAGAACCAATCAGCCACCCTGCAGCGCGGAGCCGTACGCCGCGAGCTGATCGAAAATCCCGACTATCTTCTTCGTCAGGGCATTCTGAAACTGCTGGCCGTCAAGGATTCCGATGTCCGTATTTTGACGTTGGAACAATGCCGCGATGCGGTCGACAAAGGCCTGCACTCGGGAGGAGCCTTCTCCGCCGTGATTCCGCTGGTCACGTTGTTTTACGGTGGGTTTATTACTCCCGATGTGGAAGACCCGACGCGGATCGGCGGGGACATGTTCGTGCTGAGCAAAGGACACGCCATCGCCGCCCTGGCGTCGATATACGCCGACCTTGGTTACTTCGAACGGAAGGTCCTGAAGAACTCGCGATCGTACGAGAGCATTTTGAACGGCCACCCCGGGCCGATTCTGCCGGGCATTCATCTCGCCACCGGTCCGATGGGTCAAGGGTTCGCGGTGGCGCAAGGGTTCGCTATCGCCGGGCGGTTCGGCAATCGGTTCGACTCTTACGCCATCCTGGGCGACGGCGAGTTGCAGGAAGGACCCATTTGGGAAGCCGTGATGTACTCCGGGTCGAAACATTTGGACAATCTCTGCATCCTGGTGGATCACAACCATGGCCAACTGGATATTTCGAGCCGCATGGTATTCCCGATGCCTCAGCTGGAAGGGGTGTTCGAATCGTTCGGGTGGCAGGTCCACAGCGTCGACGCGACGAAGTACGACGGCGTTTACGCGGCCCTGGAACAGTTCCGCTACGGCGCCCGCAACGGCAAACCGAGCGCGATTATTTGTCATACGACCAAGGGGCACGGCGCGTTCTCCGATTTCATGAACCGGCATAAGGTCACACTGGGGGACAGTCTGATCGAGCAGGAAATCGGGCTGCAATCCGGGTTGCGCGCGGCGCGAGTGGACGAGTTTGCGCGGTTCTACGATCGGCTGGAGGAAAACCCCGAGCATCGGCGCGTTCAGAGCGCGCTGCTCAAGCTGGCCCGGCAGATGCACCTCGACACGCAACGCGATTCGTCCGGCGCATGGCCGCTCCACGCGGTTATCGGACCGGTGCTGACGAGGCGTGTTCCACCGCGCGACAAACGGATTCGTTACGATGCCGGCCTGCTGCCGCGCATCGAACTAAACAAGGAGTACAGCGCGAGCGATATCGTGACCGGCGCGATGAAGGTTTTCGCGCGCGATGCGGCGGTGGTTTCGGTGGATTCGGACCTGGCGACTACGAGCGGCCTTGAAGCCGGCGTGGGCGCGGTGGATCAGACTCGCGCCTTGAACGTCGGCGTGGCCGAGGCCAACATGATGGGAATCGGCGAGGCGTTCGCCGCCTTGGGCTACAACGCGTGGGTCAGCACTTTTTGTCCGTTCTTCGATTGGAAGGTGATGCGCCGTATCGCGGTCGGCTACCAGGAGCGGTTGGAGGCCATCGAAGCGCCGGATGGCTGGCTCAGTGCGGGGCATGGCCTGGATCTGACGTTCCTGGCTACGGCCGCGAATTTCGAGACGCGCACGAACGGCGCCACCCACATGGGCAACGACGATATCACGATCTTCGACGGAATCGGACATCTGAAGATCATCGATGTCTCATGCCCGCGGCAGATGCTCGCGATCATGGGGTGGATCATGGACGGCAATCGGGGGCTGGTCTACTTGCGAGTAATGCGCACAGCATCGGCGGTGCTGTATGGCGCGGATTATTCGTTCCAGTTCGGAAAAGGGCATATCCTGCGGCAGAGCGCGGAAGACTCCACCGTCATCGTGAGCAGCGGCCGCGGCGTCCATGAAGCGCTCGCGGCGGAAGCGGAGTGCGCCAGGGAGGGCGTGAGGGTTGGCGTGGTCGACATGCCCTCCATCGACGACGAACTGCTGCTGGAGTTGTTCGATTCGGGTAAGGTGCTGGTGTTTGCGGAACAGAACAACGGATACATCTGGCAGAACTTTCTGAAGGTTCTGTACCGCCATCGCAAGAGAATCCGCGGAGGGGATCTGGAGCGGGTGGTCGCCGTAAACACGCTGGACGCCGAGGGCCGGCCCCGGTTCATCCACTCCGGAACCTACGAGGAACTTGTGGCTGCGTTCGGATTGTCGTCCGCGCAACTGGCCCGGACGGTGATCGACCGGGCAGTCCGCGGAGGCGCCGCTTCTTCACTCGCCGTAAACTAGTTGCGGCCGAAATCCGAGGAGATTGATATGAGCGTACCTGTCTTGCATGAAGCGGAAGTGGAGGAGTTGGACCTGCCCGGGCGGCATCTCCGTTGGCTGGTGGGCGACGACCGTCTGAATGCCGCGCATTGTTCCACATGTGTGATTCGCGTGGCGCCCGGAGAGAAAGTCCGGCCGGCGCACAGCCATCCGCATGGCGAAGAGGTGATTTACATTATCCGCGGATCGGGACGAGTGTTGGTAGCAGGTGAAGTCGCGGCTGTCCGGGAAGGATCCGCAGTCGTGTTTCCGCAGGGAGCGGTTCACATGCTCCACAACACTGGCGCCGAGGAGATGAAGGTAGTGTGCTTCTTCGCCCCTGCCACGAACCTGGATAACTACAAGCTTTATGAAGGCGTCGATTTCCCCGACTGAAGCGGCTCTCAGTTTCCCTTTTGTGGTCTGTTATGTTTCGCTAAAGCGCGGCCGCATGACAGACGACAAACTATGATCGTCTGTCCCACCTCAACCACCTCACATCCGAGCCCGCCCACAACTAATGCAGGAATGGGCATGTCAACCTGCCCCACAAAACCTGCCGGCTACGGGCCCGCGCACCGGTGCACCATTTCGGCCCGCAGCGGGTTCTTTTCGTAGTACAATGCACGTTGCGTACTGTGCATTGAAGATGCTGCGTCGCATCCGCCGCTTTGGGTAGCGCCGCAATCCTCGGTTGGCAAGAAAGGGAATGCCCAATGTCTTTGAAACGCGTCTATTTGATTGCGGCAGCGTCGGCCGCATCGCTGCTCTTGTTGGCGCCGCTGTTCGGCGTCGGTCCTTCGTTTAAGCCGGACGCAACCGTCAAGGGTTCGAGCTTAACCGGGTGGCACGTACTCGGACAAGCCGCTTGGAAGGCGCAGGCGGGCGAGATCACGGGAACGGTCAAACCGGGTGGCGAGGGCGGTTGGCTGGTGCTGGATCATTCCTACCAGGATGCCGGGTTCTACGCTTCTTTCCGCTGCGCGGAGGGTTGCAAGACCGGCGTTCTATTGCGTGCCGAAAAGACTCCCCAGGGCATGAAGGGAATCTTCGTCTCTCTGACCGCGGGAGACGTGGGGCCGTACCGGGTCACGCTCGATGCGGAGGGTAAGGAACTCACACGCGAGAAGCTAAGGGCTTTCGGTGGAATGACGCGAATCGCGACTCCGCTCGATCCGAATGCGCCAGGCCGCGGCGGCCGCGGCGGCGGCGGAAGAGGCCGTGGAGCCGCGGCGGCAGGCCCGACTCTCCCCTTCACGCGCCCCTCAACCGAGTTTCGCACGGACGACTGGAATCAAGTCGAGATCTCGATCGACGCTAACATGGTCCATACGATCCTCAACAACGGGGGCGCAAGCAGCGGCGTCGCGGAGGATGCGGATGGTAAGTACGGGCCGATGGCTTTGTACGCGGGCGGCGCCGGAGAAGTGAAGTTCAAGGATGTTTCCTACAAGGATCTGGGAGTGAGGGAAACTCCCCGGGAGCAAGTCTCCCCCAACTTCCGGATGCAGCGTTTGAGCCCCTTTTACTATGCCTGGGGCGCCGCGGCAGCCGACTTCAATCACGACGGCATCCTGGATGTGGTCGCCGGTCCCTACATCTATTACGGGCCCGACTACACGAAGAAAAGAGAGATCTATCCCGCGGTAGTTCGTAATCCCGGGACGGAATTCTCGACGGACTGCTGGATGACTTATGCCGCCGACTTCACGGGCGATGGCTGGCCGGATGTCATTACCTCCAGTTTTTCAAACGACGGGGGACCGGGCGGGGATGTTGGCGTCTGGCTGTATGTCAATCCTAAAGGCGAGTCGCGCCGTTGGGATAAGTACCTGGTTGTGCCGGCTGTCCAGAGTGAAATTGCCGTCCTGAGAGATGTGGATAGCGATGGCAAACCCGCGTTAGTGTATATGGCTGAAGGGTTCGTCCGTTATGCGAAGCCCGATCCCGCCAACCCGACTGGTCCGTGGACGGTTCATACGATTTCCGAGAAAGGCTTCGGCACAGCCCATGGCATCGGAGTGGGCGATATCAACGGCGACGGGCGGATGGATATCGTCAACGCCTACGGGTGGTGGGAGCATCCTCCAGCCGGCGCCAATCAAGAGCCGTGGACGTATCATTCGCAGGCGTTCTCCCGCTTCGGCCGCGGCGCCCCCGGTGGCAGCGTAATGGCCGTCTATGACGTGAATGGCGACGGGTTGAACGATGTGGTGACCGTGCTCAACGCGCATGGCTATGGACTGGCGTGGTTCGAGCAGAAACGCGATGCCGCCGGCAAGATATCGTTCGTGGAGCACATGATCATGGACGACTCTTCGACTAAGAATGCCGGCGGAGTGACCTTCAGCGAACCGCACGGCTCGACCTTTGCCGACGTCGATGGCGACGGGATACCCGATTTCATCGTGGGCAAGCGCTATTGGGCTCACAAGGATAGTTACTTAGATCCCGATCCTTACGGAGCCGCTGTTCTCTATGTGTACAAGACCGTTCGCAATCCGAAAGCGCCTGGGGGAGCGGAGTTTGTACCGGAGCTGATCGACAATTGGTCCGGCGCCGGGTCCGACGTGCTCGCGGTAGATCTGAACAAAGATGGCGCCATGGACATCGTCACCTCGACCAAGCTCGGGACGTTCATTTTCTGGGGCAAGCCGCGCGCGAAGGCGGCCGGTGCGCCGCCGCGGAAATAGCAGCGGCGCAGACTCACAATGTTTAGATAAGCGCTTAGCCGGCTGACTGGCGCGCCGCAGCATTATCGACTTGGGCTGCGGCCGGCAACAGCGCTGCGGAAGCAGACGGTTCGGCGCTCGTCCAATGGCCGCGGGGGTCCGGGCGGCCAGACCGTGAGTTGCGGCGATACCGCAAAACCGCTTGCCGACGCGCGCGGCTCCGATTCGGAGCCACGACTGTACGCAGCAGTGAAACAATCCGTTGGCAGGCGAAAGCGCCTGCCCCACAAAAACGCAAACCTATGCGCGTCAATGTGGGACACTTTCGTCTGTCAGCCAGGCGATCTCAGCGATTCTTTCACAGCTTCTAAACACAAGCATGGCGCCAATTGCCGGCCCGAATCCTTGGCACACAGACGCCGGCAAAACGCTCAACCCCAGTTACTCGGCAGGCTCGATTTCCGTAATCGACTTTTGGCTTTCTTCAACCTCAACAGCAAGGAAACATTTCGATTTTGCCTTGATTCTCCCAAAGATTCTTATTGACTTTCCGCTGAGAGCCTGATAGCATCCTCGTAAATAACGCAAGGCTCGTTGCGTATTGTGCAAGCATTAGCGGCCGGTTGCGCTGCATAAAGATGCTCTCGTCAGGGCCAGGGTCTTGAGAGGATTCGTGGTACGGCGTTTTAGCTGGGAGAGATTGGGGTTCATCGGATTCGTGCTTTGTCGGTCGGCGGGCGGCCGGCGGTTCCTTCACTTCGGGCGGGCCTCTGTTCTTACGATGCTGGTCTTCGCGACCGCTTCGTTTCAGCCGTGGGCTAAGAGCTATCGCGGAACAATCGCCGGCGCCGTCCCGGATCCCGCTGGCGCTATTGTTGCACTCACCAAGATCGCGCCCCGGGGATTCAGCGAAACGGCCACAGCGACGGCCGATGCGCCGTTGCGCAAGTCCGAAAGCGCCGGGCAAAGACAGACTGGCGCAAGAGACCGGATCGATCGGCCTTCTTCGACTCCAGGTGAGGCGATACCCGCACAATTACTTGTAATTCGTGCAATAAGGATTTCTGTTTCAGCGGAATAGGAGAAAGGAAAACTACTATGAGTTTGCGCCGAGTTGCGCTTCTGGCAGCGCCAATGCTGCTGGCTTCCCTGGTCCATCAAGCCAATGGGCAGACGCTCTATGGCTCGATCGTCGGAAATGTGACAGACACGAGCAAAGCCGCGGTACCCGACGCCAAAGTCAAGCTCACCCAAGTCGAGACGAACCTGTCTCACGAGCTTGTCACGAATACATCGGGCGCGTATGTATACAACGATGCGCCTCCGGGAACGTATCGCGTCGTGATCGCCAAGGAAGGCTTTCAAACCTTCAATGCACGAGACATTGTGGTGCAGTCCAATAGTGCGGTTCGCGTGGATGCGACCTTGAACGTCGGGACATCGAGCCAGACAGTCGAGGTAACGGCCGAGGCTGCCGCTCTTCAGACCGACCGGGCCGATGTCCACACGGAAATGACCTCGCAGGCTCTGGAGAATATACCAGTATCCAACCGGAGCTATCAGAGCCTGGCGATCTTAACGCCGGGCGTCACTCAACCCAGTCTTTACCAGACTGGCGGCATCAACAACCCGACGCGTTCGATGGACTACAACGTCAACGGCACCCCGAACTCCGACGTGGCGGTCCGGTTCGATGGCATCAGCGCCAGCAATTACTGGAAACAGTATCTCCAGGCCTATACGCCGGCCATCGAGGCGATTGACACGATCAACACGGTCAGCAGCAGCTTCGATGCGGAGCAGGGGCTGGCGGGGGCCGCATCGGTCAATATTTTTATCAAGAGCGGGACCAACCAATTTCACGGTTCCGCATTCGAATACGTCACGAATGCGGACCTTAGAGCGCGCGGATTCTTCCTGCCGGCCAACCAGGGCAAGCTCAAGGACGACAAGAACGTTTTCGGCGGCACGGTGGGCGGACCCATCAAAAAGAATAAGCTGTTCTTTTTCGCCAGTTGGCAGATGACTAGAGAAAACTCCAACGGTCCGAGCCCGTACGCGTTGCAGAACGGTCCGACGGGTAACTTTCTCACTTTTCCTAACGCGACCCTCAAAGGGGGGAACTTCTCCCAATCGGGCACGAATATTTACGATCCACAGACAGGCGCCGCCAACGGCACGGGCAGAACGGTGTTTCCAGGAGACACAATCCCAGCGAACCGGCTGAGCCCGGCAACGACGGCCATGCTCGCTTACCTGCCGCTGCCGCAGACCAGCTTGAGCACGAACAACTATTTTTCATTAGCCGAATACAACACGGTTTACCAGGAGTTCGACGACAAGATCAATTGGAACGTCAACAACAAGCTCAACGTCTACGGCCGCACCGGTTACTCTCCGTCGCACGAAATAGCGAGCGGGTATTATCCCAACAACCAGGGAACAACGCCGAATCCCCTGAGCTTGGGCGGTTATGGCACTGGTAATATCTTCACCGCCTCGGTAGGGGCCACCTATACGATTTCGCCGACTCTTATCGTGGACGGCGTCGTCGGGCTGACCCGGCAGCATACGCTACAGACTCCACTCGGGCCGAGCACGTGCTGGGGCACCTTTTTCGGGATAGCAAACTCCTGCCAGCCGCCCGGCAACCGGGATACGGCCTTGCCGGACATGGTTCTTACCGGCTATTCGGGACTTGGGAACACGACATGGCTCTCGTCGGTTTTCGATTACCTGGAGCCGCAATACGAAGGAGTGGCGAATTTCACCTGGAGCAAGGGATCGCACAACATCCGATTCGGCGCAGACTTGCACAAGAACGACATTAACCATTCCGAGAACAGCATCACGACAATGACCTTTACCGGTGGCGTGACTGCCCTGAACGGCGGGGCGGGTCCCAACCAGTACAACTCTCTCGCGGACTTCCTGCTGGGCCTGCCTCAGAGTACCTTGATCGGCGAGAATACCCCTCCCCTGAGCACGGCGGATGTGAATCCGAATCGCCCAGCGACTCTGCGTACCTGGGAGGGAGCTGCGTATATTCGGGACCAATGGCAGGTGAGCCGGAAGCTTACCGTTTCCTGGGGCGTACGTTGGGAATATTACCCCGTCTCGAGACGAGGGGACCGGGGTATAGAATTCTTTAATTTCGCGACCGACAAAGTCGACTTGTGCGGTGTCGCCGGGAACTCGGCGGACTGCGGAATCCATGTTAGTCCGACGCTTTTCGCGCCGCGGCTCGGCTTGGCGTACAGGCCCTCGGAGACTTTCGTGATCAGGGCAGGCTTCTCACTCAACTATGAGCAGGACTTCGATTTCCAGGGGGGCGCGTACAATTTTCCGACAGTGGTCACGGTCACGACCCCGGGCGCAAATAGCTACTCGCCCTCCGCGACCAGTTTCGCCACCGGGTTCAATCCTCTTCCCACGCCAAGTTCGTTAGGGATACCCAGTGGCGTGCTCAGTCTCCCCGCCGGAGTGGGCATTACCACGGAGCCTTTAAACTACGTTCGCGGGTACATCATGTCCTGGAACTTCACGTTGCAGAAGTCACTGCCCCACAACTTTGTTGTGCAAGCGGCCTACGTGGGCACTCGTGCGATTCATCAGGTGCAGGGCCAGAATGTAAACTACGGCCAATTGGGAGGAGGCGTAGCAAGTCAGCCCTTCGACCAGGCCATCGGCGACAGCGCTACGATGAGTGTCGACGAGCCGATGAACCACACCTTCTACGACGCGCTGCAGATGACCCTGAACCGCCGGTTCAGCTCAGGCTTAACCATCAGCTCAAACTATTCCTTTTCAAAGTCGCTATCGCGTTTTGCCGGCTCGATTCCCATTCCTGCGTACTTCCGCTTGAATTACGGTCTCAACTCGATAGACGTTCCGAACCATTTTGTATTCGCCACGTCTTATCAGTTGCCTTTCGGCAAAGGCAAGCCGTTTCTGAGTCAGGGCGGTTTTATCACTGGGCTCGCAAGCGGCTGGCAGATCAGCTCTCTGGTCAGCGCATTTTCGGAGTCGCCGTTTACCGTAACCGGCAGCGCCACATCTTTGAACGCCCCAGGCAGCTCACAGAGAGCCAATCAGGTGCTGCCGAACGTGCAGATCTTAGGCGGCACCGATCCATACTTCAATCCGCTGGCCTTCGCTCAACCAACCTGTGTCTACTTCGGAACCTCCGGTTATAACATTCTTCGGGGACCGTTCTATTTCAACTGGGACCAGAGCCTGTTCCGCCGTTTTCGGCTGACCGAGCGGTTTGGTCTGGAATTTCGCGCCGAAGGATTCAATATTGCGAACACGCCGCACTTTGCGAACCCCGCGTCCAACGTGTCATCGCTGCAGTTGAACTCCGCGGGCCAGGTCTCTAACTTGAATGGATTCGGCGTAATCACGACGGTCAACACAGGAGGCCGCGATTTCGACGAGCGCTATTTCCGGCTTGGCATGCGGCTGAACTTCTAATAATTGTTGGAGCCTCGGCGTTCTAAGCCGAGGGTCCGATTACCTTGCCTGTGTGGCGCCGCCTATGTTAGCCTTGGGGGCGCCACCCGCTGGAGGAACCGACGGGCGGTGGTAAGACTATCGGAGAAAAAGCAATATGGCAGTCAGAGTATCGATCGGCCTGATGGTGGCAGCGGGCATCTTACTTGCCCAGCAAGGGCGCGGCGGCCGCGGGCGTGGCGCTGCAGAGACTCCCGCCGCGGACCCGGGGCCGGGCAATGCCGCGCGCGGCCAGGCGGTTTTCGAAGGGAAAGGCGCCTGCCTCACCTGCCACCGCGTCAAAGACACCGGCTCGCGGTTGGGGCCGGACCTTACCGACATCGCCACGCAGCGTACCCACGACGCTTTGGAGAAGTCGTTGCTGGACCCGAGCCCGGAAGTCATGCCGCAGAACCGGTCCTATCGCGTGGTTACTCGCGAGGGTACAACCTATACCGGGAAACTTCTGAATCAGGACACGTTCAGCGTGCAGATTTTGGATTCCAAGGAGCGGCTTCTCGGCTTCGATAAGTCGAACCTGCGTGAGTACAACTTTATCCAAACCTCCCCGATGCCTTCCTACCGGAATAAACTCGGCTCCGAAGAACTGGCAGACCTTATCGCTTATCTAGCTTCACTGAAAGGGGTCGCGAAATGATGAACGCACGCGTGCCGGCGCTGCTGGTCTGCATGTCCGGCTTACTTGCCGCGCAAGTCTCGTTCGATCGCATTCTCAACGCCGACAAAGAGCCTCAGAACTGGCTTACCTACGGGGGAACACTCCAAAGCCAGCGTTACAGCCTGCTCAACCAGATCACTACGGCCAATGCCAAGGAGATGGAGTTGAAGTGGGTCTTTCCAGTCCGGTCGCTGGACGCCTTTGAAACGACGCCGCTGGTCGTCGACGGCGTGCTTTATACCATGCAGGCGAATGACGTTGTGGCCTTGGATGCTACCAACGGGCGCATGTTCTGGATATACCGGCACGCCATCCCGTCCGAAGCGAAACACTGTTGCGGCAATATCAGCCGCGGTCTGGCCATCCTGGGCGATTCGGTGTTCCTGGCCACCGAAGACGACCACGTAATCGCGCTGGATGCCAAAACCAGGCATCCTATTTGGGACGATACGATCGCCAAGGCGTCGGCGGGATATTCGATAACGCTGGCCCCGCTGGCGATCAAGGATAAGGTGATTGTGGGCACCGCCGGCGGTGAATACGGCATCCGCGGCTTCATAGCCGCCTACGATGCGCACACCGGGAAGGAAGCCTGGCGATTCAACACCATCCCAGGACCGGGAGAGCCCGGACACGAGACATGGGGCGGCGATTCCTGGGTGCATGGCGGGGGCTCGGTGTGGAACACGGGCACGTATGACCCGGAGACTAATCTGACGGTCTGGGGAGTTGGGAATGCCGGTCCGGACTATAACGGCGATGTGCGCCCCGGTGACAACCTCTATACCAGCTCCATCGTCGCGCTGGATGCGGATACCGGCAAACTGAAATGGCATTATCAGGCGAATCCGCACAACGAGTTCGATTGGGACGGCGTGCAGGTCCCGCTGATGGCGAACATTACCTGGCAAGGGCAGCCGCGTAAGGCCATACTTTGGGCCAACCGGAACGGCTTCTTCTACGCGCTGGACCGAACCACCGGCCAGTTCCTGCTGGGGAAAGCCTTCGTCAAACAAAACTGGAACGTTGGTTTTGACGAAAAGGGCCGGCCAATGATGGCCCCTAATACGAAGTCGAGCACCGAGGGCACTCTTATCTTCCCGGATAACCAGGGAGGAACTAACTGGTTCAGCCCTTCTTACAATCCGCGCACGGGACTCTACTATGTGGAAGCGCGGGAGAACGGATCTTCTCTGTTCGTCAAGGGCGAGCAGGAATATGAGGAAGGCGAGAACTATGCCGCCAGGGGCGTCAACTCCGCGGGTCGGCGAAGAGTAGCGCCCGTAGTCGGAGCGGACGAGGAGAAATTCACGGCTGTCCGCGCCCTGATTCCGCAAAGCGGCGAGCTTAAGTGGGAGTACAAGCTGAACGCCGGCAATAGCCTGAATCAGTGTCTCGGATTGAGTTGTGCGGGCGCGTCCGGAATTCTGACCACGGCGTCGGACGTCTTGTTCGCGGGCGGCCGGGAGGGGAATTTCGTGGCGCTGGATGCGCGCAACGGCACGCTGCTGTGGAAAGTGCTGTTAGGCGGTCAGATCAATATGGGTCCCATAACTTACTCCGTGGATGGCAAACAGTACGTGGCGGTCAACAGCGGCAATGCGCTGTTTGTTTTTGGGTTGCGGTAATTTTCGAGAGTTGCGGGCCGATCCGAACCTTGAGCCTTGGTCTGCAATGCGAGCTTGGGTCGCGCCGGGCGATTACGCGGCGGGTCTCGATGGGGCGAAACGTTGGTTGCGCCCGATGCCGGAGTATCCGTTCCCCTTGGCCATGGCGGCGGACGCGTTGCCTCTATCTGAGCGGGAAAGGAAAACTAAGACGATGAAGACTCTCTTGATTCCCGTGCCAGCATTGGTCCTGCTGCTGGGGGCTGGGCTCTGCGCGGTTGCGCAATCGCCGGCGCCGGCGCCCGGCCAGACTCGCGTCTCCATGGGCGCGGGGTCCACGATATTTGGAAACTACTGCGAGAATTGTCACGGTAATCCCAAGGTTGATAGCGCGCCGTCTCCGGCCGTTCTCAAACAAATGACTCCGGAACGGATTTACCAGGCCCTGACCACAGGCGATATGGTCAATGCGGCCAAAGACCTGAGCGGCCAGGATAAGAAGGACATCGCCGAGTGGGTAAGCGGCCGCAGATTGGGCGCCACTGAAAGCGGCGACGGGCGAACCATGCCGAATCAATGCGCCGCTAACCCGCCGATTCGGGACCTGACCTCGGCCCCAGCCTGGAACGGCTGGAGCGATATCGACAACACTCGTTTCCAGAAGAAAGACGCCGCGGGTTTGACGGCCGCCACAGTCGCGCGTCTGCAACTGAAATGGGTATTTGCTCTTCCCGCCGCCGCCGCCGTTTACGGGCAGCCCACCATCGTAGACGGCAAAGTGTTCGTCAGTTCCGATGCCGGATGGGTCTACGTAAACCACTTCTCCACGCCATCGGTGAGGCCCAGTGCCACCAGGCCGCCTCCGGCACCACGAAATACAAAATAGCCGTTCTGATCGTCGGCCGCGCCGCCGAAGACGACGGAGTTTCGAAGGGCATATCTCAAAGTGCGCAGCGAATATGCGCTCCTCACAGGCTCCAGATGAGGGGACGTTTTTACTTTGCCCGGAGGGGGACATTTCTACTTTGCCTTGACAGCCGCGCGCCTGACCCTTGACAACGGCTGCTTAAGGGATTATCGTCGGAAAAAACTTGTGGTCTCTCCGCTCCCAGTCGAGCACGTTCCGCACCGGCCATCTACTATAAGGAGCTTTTGATGTCTCTACCGCGTACCCAAACGGATTCACTCTTGCACCGGGGTTTTTCGCGCCGCGATCTGGGCCGCATTGCCAGCCTGCTGACGGCCGGAGCCGCGCTTCCTTTCTACAACGAGTTCGCCATGGCGCAGGACGCCCAACAGCGCATGGGACGAGACGCCGGCGGCGCGCGGCGCGGGATGGATCCCGACGCTGTCCGCATCAATCAAAACGAGAACCCGCTTGGCCCCTGCAAGGAAGGGCTGGAGGCGATCGCGAAAATCGCACCCTTTGGAGGCCGCTATTCGCCGTTTGGCGAACAGGGCGACATGGTCACGGCGATCGCCGAAAGCGAGGGCGTCAAGGAAAATTACGTGGCCGCTTATGCGGGGTCCAGCGACCCGCTGCATCGTACGTCGTGTGCGTTCACTTCGCCCACGCGGAGCTGGGTGATGGCAGACCCCGGGTATGGCGGCGGCGCGCCCGCATTCATCGGGTCGAAGGTGACGCGCGTACCGCTGCGCCCCGATCACACTCACGACGTGGAGGCGATGATTAAGGCCGATCCGGACGGCGGCGTTTTCTACGTCTGCAACCCCAACAACCCCTCGGGAACGGTGACGCCGCGTAAGGATATCGAGTACCTGTTGGCGAATAAGAAGAAGGATTCGGTGGTGCTGATCGACGAAGCGTACATCCACTTTGCGGATACCGCGATGCCGGCCAGCGATCTGGTGGCCGGCGACAAGGACGTCATCGTGCTGCGCACGTTTTCCAAGGTCTACGGGATGGCGGGAATCCGCGCCGGTTTTGCGCTGGGACGGCCCGATCTATTGGCGAAGATACGCCCCTACGGCGTGGGTTTCGCGCCGGTACCGATCACGAGCATGGCCTGCGCCACCGCCAGCCTGAAGGCGAAGGGTCTGGTTGCCGAACGGAAAGCCATCAACAAGCGCGTCCGTGAGAACACGCTCGCGTTCCTTGAAAAGAAGGGCGTGAAATACATCCCCAGCGAGACCAACTTCTTCATGATGGAAGTGGGCAAGACCGGCCCGTTCACCCAGGCGATGGCCGCGCAAAAGGTGATCATCGGCCGCGTCTGGAACGCTTGGCCTACCATGGTGCGCGTGACTGTGGGGACGCAGGAAGAGATGGACAAATTCAAGGCGGCGTTTGAAAAGGCGACGGCGTAGGAGAGGCGGGGCATGCCCGGCCTGAAGGCCGTGGCCCTGGGCGTGCCCCATCGTGGTTCGCGAGAATTGGCGTTCCGGGCGGGAATTGAACCCACACATGAGTTGCGGGGGGCGAGCCTTCGCGCGGGGTCGGGCGACTTGGCGCGGCCAGAGTGTTGAGGTTAAGTCAGATGGCCCCAACCGAGTGATTGCGATCCGCCCGGCACTGAGGACACTGCCACACCAACATAGGCGCGGAAGTCCACACACGTAGAATGGCCCAGTGGGGGCCCGAACGGCTCGTATTATTGTGTTCGGCTGGCTGCACTGTCGCTAGTAAACCCACGAAGAAGACAGGCCAGGAGGCCTGTCTTACCGCCCCACGTCGGCAAAATCTTCGCAGGCGGAGACAAAACCTGATATATACTTGCGAGAGTCCGGAGACCAACGTCGGAATCCGGGCAAACACTCGACAGATACTCAGGAGGAAAGATGATACGAGAGTACATGAAGAAAGCCGCCACGATCGCCGTGGCATTGACTTGTTCAGCGGCTGGGACGATGGCGCAGGCGCAACCCAGCTTCGGCCAAAACGGCTGCGGAAGCCTTCCGGGCAACGCCGCACTCAAAACGGCCCTCGATATGGCCGTGTCCACGGAAGCAAGCGGCCTCAACAATCAGATGTGGGCGACCATCGTCGATCGCGACGGCGTCGTCTGCGCAGTGGCCTTCTCCGGCATAAACCGGGGGGCCCAATGGCCTGGCAGCCGGGTTATCTCGGCCCAGAAAGCGAATACGGCCAATTCCTTCAGCCTGGACGCCTCTTCGAACAGCGGCGGCTCCGGCCAGCCACACGGTCTGGCGCTCTCGACGGCGAATCTGTATTCGGCCGTTCAGCCGGGAGGCAGCCTTTTCGGCCTGCAAGAAAGTAATCCGGTGGATACGGGAGTCGCCTATAGGGGACCGTCGTCGAATTATGGAACCGCATTCGATCCGATGGCGGGGCAGAAGATCGGCGGGGTGAACGTGTTCGGCGGCGGCCTGGCGCTTTACGCGACGACAGCGGAAACCTTGGTTGGGGCCGTGGGCGTGAGTGGAGACACTTCATGCGCGGACCACAACATTTCCTGGCGCGTACGCAATAACCTGGGGCTCGACCACATGGCGAATACTTCCGGCGTTTCCGGCGATGCGACTCGTCCGGACAACATCGTTTTCGACATCGCTCCGAATATCAATGGCGGCACCGGTATCAGCGCCGGCGGGTTCGGGCATCCTATGTGCCTCAACACCACCAACAACTACAAGACTCTTCCGGTGGTAAGTAAGTAATCGAGCCTGTCGATTCCCGGCGGCGCTTCGGCCCTCGGCGAGCGCTTAAGCGCTTCCGGGATATTAGACCGGACTTAAGGGGCCAAGATCTGGGCCGACGAAAACCCATTATCAACAATCGATTAAAGGATATGAACATTTCAAATACCGACGCCGCACCACCAGAAAATCATCGCGCAGAAGGAGAACCGGGCTTGAACATCTTTCAGGCCGGTCAACCGGAGTGGACGAAGTACGACGAGTTCACGGGACGCACGCTTCAGTCGAGTCTTTGGGAGCCACTGAAGATATTGAAGATGAACAGTGATCCATCTTAGGAGAAATGCGATGGCGAACAGCCAAGATGTCGTGGTCACCGGGGTATCCACCGGAATTGGTTGGGGAACCACAAAGGTCCTTATTTCAAAGGGATTTCGCGTGTTCGGTTCTGTACGCAAGCAGGCTGACGCTGATCGTTCGCAAAGCGAGTTCGGTAACGGCTTCGTGCCTCTCATTATGGACATTACGGACGCCGACGCTGTACATCAAGCTGCCCAGAAGGTCGGCCCCATGATAGGCGACAGGAATCTGGTTGGCCTGGTGAACAATGCAGGAGTTGTGGTGAGTGGGCCACTGCTTTATCTGAGGCCCAGCGAGTACAGGCGGCAGTTGGATGTCAATATGATCTCCCCCCTTGTCGTAATCCAAGCGTTCGCTCCTCTCTTGGGAACGGATAAGAAGAGGCAGGGTCCCACCGGCCGCATCGTCAACATCAGCTCTACCGGCGCAAAAGTTGCTATCCCGCTTCTCGGTGCTTATAGCTCCTCCAAATCTGGCCTTGAAGGAATGTCGGACGCGCTGCGGCGAGAACTGATGTTATTTGGCATCGACGTCGTGATCATTGAACCGGGTACCGTGAACACGGCGATGTACGACAAGGGCGAAAAAGAAGATCTGAGCGAGTTCAAGCAGACCGAGTATTGGGAGGCGGTGCAGAAATTCCAGAAGTTCATCGTCGCCGAAGCACGCAATAACGGCTTATCCCCTGAGCGTCTGGGCGAAGCCGTTCACGTGGCACTCAGCACGGCGAAACCGAAGGCACGCTACGCGGTCGTTCCGCAACGTTTCAAGAACTGGACTCTGCCCAGACTCCTTCCTGTGAGGATGCTCGACGCCCAACTCGCAAAGATGCTCGGGCTCACAAAGCCGTAGCCTGCCTCGAACGGCGGGTTCTCATATCTCATGACAAGTGCGCCAATTAGACTGGATCAGGCGGCGCATCCGGACGGGCAGACCTGCCGCCGGAGACGGGGCCGGAGACGCCGCTGAGAGACACGCCGCTGCCCTCAAACGCCAGCGTCCGTGCGACCAACAACAGTGTCGGCCTGAGCCGGGCTGGCCGGGCTGGGCCACGTTTCCCCGGCGCGCCGAGTACGATATCATCGGTATGCCGGTGCGGATAGCCATGGCCGGGTTTGGCTTGGCGCGGCACGGCCGTGCCACGGCTTGGGACTGACACCGCGATGTTTGCAGCCGTTGGCCCGACTGATATCGGCGACAGTTTTAATACGCAGGATTGCGGCTCGCTAGTCGTTACAACCTATCCCAGCCGTAACCCCTGTCTTCGAGTTTGGAGGAGATGAAAATGGAGAGCATGAGAAGCATACCGGCGGCAATGGCGATTCTGGCGGGCATGGTGACCGCGCCCGCTTTTGCCCAGGCGCCGCCATCGTTCGCGCCGGGACAGTTAGACCAACTGGTGGCTCGCATCGCGCTTTACCCGGACGCGCTGGTGGCGCAAACCCTGGCCGCGGCTACCTACCCGAGCGATCTTCCCCCGGCTGCCCAGTGGGCGGATCAGCACCATTACCTTACGGGGCAGGCGCTTGCCGACGCCATCAGGGCGGACCAACTGCCCTGGGACCCCAGCGTGCAAGCGCTGCTGCCATTTCCGTCCGTGCTGGACATGATGAATTCGGACATGAACTGGACCAACCAGGTGGGAAACGCGTTCCTGGCGCAGCAACAGGACGTGATGGACGCGGTGCAGCGGCAGCGGGCCGTTGCGCAACGCTACGGCTACCTGAGGAGCAATGGTCAGATTGTGGTCAGCGGAGGGCCGTACATTACCATCATGCCCGTCGATCCGGGGTTTATTGTGGTTCCCTACTACGATCCCGCGGTGGTGTTCTTTGCGCCGGGGCCGGGGTTCGTGGTTGGCGGCGCGATCCGCTTCGGCTTCGGCGTGAGCATCGGCGGGTTCTTCGCGCCGTGGGGCTGGGGAGGAGGAGGGATCCGCTTCGACTGGGGCGCGCACGCCGTTTTCCTGAACAATGCACGCTGGGGCAGGACGTGGGGCAACCGGGCCACCTACGTTCATCCTTACGCCGCGATCCGGCGGCCAGGGCCGGGTTTTGCGCGTCCCGCCGAGGGGCATGCGCTGCAACCCCGGTCGGAGCCGGAGCGAAATGCAGCGCGACAAGGCAGGCCAATGCCTCGCGAAGTGCACCGGGGAGGGCGCCGATAGCTTAGCTTTATAGCTCGGGAAAATGACCTTGCCATTTCGACGCGGCGCGGGAGGACCGAAGCGCGTTCACACGATTGTGAACGCTGCACGCATGAGTGCGTGCGCCACCAGCTACATATCGCGCGGTGATGTTGACGAAGCCGAAAAGCAGATCGGGAAGAAGCCGCTGAAACGTGAATCGGAGAAAAAGTGATCAACCACAAGGAACTGGCGATTTGCAAACGACGCGGGCACGCGGGCGGCGTTCACGAGGGCTGGACGCAATGCAAATGGTGTGGCGTCTGGCTGCGCGAAGTACGCAAGATTGAAGAGCGCGAGGACGAGCCGCCCGAAGAGGAAATAGATGTCCGGGTGAGAGTTCAGCGCGATTTGGATCAGGCAAAGAGCGGACTTGATCGCCTTAGGGGCGGCCCCGAAAGCGGGAGCGCGCCTCTATCGAAGAAGGCACGAAGGCGATCGTGACATGAGCAAGATTCGGCTGACTTGCTATCCGGCGGCCGGCAGGCGGATTTGACAATCCGCCGCAGGTTTAACAACCTGCCTCACAAACGGCCGGGATTGCGATCGGATCGCGTTACTCCGCGATCAGATGGATCGATCCAATTCCGCCTTGCACATCGACGTGTATCTTCACGCCCGGCGCGTTGTACGCGTCGTTCAGCCAACGGTCGCCTTGCTTGCGCAGGCCGCGCACGCTGATGTCGCCGATTCCGCCGGACGCCTGCGCGTCGACGCCGACATTTTCCGGCAGCCGCACCGTCGCTTCGCCCACGCCTCCGCTGATCCGCACGTTGTAATCGTGTTTGGGATTGCCGCGCAGATCCATCTGCAATTCGCCCACGCCCATGTCGATCTCCACGCCCCGCAAGTCGAGACTGCCCAAGTCGAGCTGCGCCTGCCCCGCACCGAAATTCACGTGAATGTCGAGCGGCACGCGGTCGCTGAGGCGCAGGTCCCACTCATATTTCATATTGCCGATGTGCGTGTGCTTCGAAGGCTGTTCCACCGTCAGGTCGCCTACCCCGCCGGCGGTGGAATAGCGGACGTCCGGCTTGAGACCGGGCACGTTGTAGTTGAAGTAGGCCTGCAGCAGTTTCTGCGTGCCGCTGCTCACCTTGAGATCGCCGGCGCCCATGTTGAGGTTGACCCGCACGCGCCCCGAAGCGTCACGATCGACGGCCTGGGATTCGTAATGCAGCGGACCCCGCGCATCCGTGGTCACCACGCATCCCGAAAGACAAAAGGCTCCCAAAGCTAACCCGAGATTCCGGTTCATTCCCTCTCCTTTACATAGCCTTACGCACACCTCCTCAAGGTTGTTCCTTTAGTACCCGGCGCAACTGGCACGTATTCGGAACCTCCAAACCATGCCCCCCATTTGAGGGTATTGAGGCTATCGATCACCCCGGTTAAAATGTTCAGAATCCTGCATAAAAGGTATTGCGCAATACGAATTCTGGTGCTAGACTCGTCATAGCTGAACTAGTACTGAAGATGCACTGTATTCAATTGACGTGAAATGTTAGCCGGAATCCTTATTATCGCTTCGTCATTGGCACTGTTCGTGTACTGGTTTCGCTATAGCTGCATCCTGATTCTTCGCAACCGGTCCGAAGTCGCGGAGGCATCCACGGCTGTCCTTGATGGGCGTTTCAGTTTTGCCGAAGTGCGAGAGCGCCTGAAATCCGAGCGTTCACTCGATCCGCTGGAAGCCTGCCTGGAACGGGATTACCGCGTGCTCACGTACCTCATCGAACACGCCGCCGGTTTGGAACTGGAGTCTCTCGAAGACCGCCTGCTGATGTTCGACTACCGCGTCATGCAGTGCGTCTACCGGTTCTCACGCACGGCGGCGCCCCTGCGAGCCCGCAAGGCGCTTTCCGAAATGGCGTCCGTGCTCGGCGTGCTGGCGCACCGCATCGGCGAGCAAGCCGGCGTTCGAGCCGAAGCGTAAACGGCGGGAGCATAAGCTTGAGCCTTGGATCGAGCTTGGCCACTCGGGCGCATTGACTCACAATCGACCAAAGTGTGAATAATCGGGTTATTGCCTGAGTTGCCATCTGTCTATCCGTCGGCTTTGCTTGCCGCCGTAGGCTTGAGCTTGGCTTTCCCGGCGCTCACACACACGCATTCACCGGTTCCAAAACGCAAATCAAAAAGGAGACGGCCATGACAGCGCACGCAAGTGGAACGTTCGACGTAAAGCTGAGCCCTCAGGGGCAGGACGACAAGGCCGACGGCTCGACTCTCGGAAGGATGACCATCGACAAGCAGTTCCGCGGCGATCTGGAAGCCACCTCCAAGGGCCAGATGCTGGTGGCCGGGACGGACGTCAAGAACTCGGCCGGATATGTGGCTATCGAGCGGATTAGCGGAACGCTGGATGGCCGCAGCGGCAGCTTCGCGCTGCAGCACAGCGGCATCATGACGCGCGGCGCGCCGCAACAGACCATAACTGTAGTGCCGGACTCCGGCTCCGGTGAACTGGCAGGTCTCGCCGGCAGTATGACGGTCGTCATCGAGGGCGGGAAGCATTCTTACACTTTCGAGTACACGCTGCCCGAAGCGGTAAGCCTGACCGGAACCGATCGCCAAGGATTTGTCACGAAATAACCGTGCCATTTCGGCGGGCGCGGAAGAACCGAAGCGGGTTCACACGATTGTGAACGCTGCGCGCATGAGTGCGTGCGCCACGACGCCTTTTCTAAATTGTGGAAGCGTTTCATGGCACTCGCTAAGCCGATCGGCGCCAACTTGCTTCGCCGCATCGCGGGGGATAGCATCGTGGACATGCAGGCGCATCACACGGGGAGAAGGACCGCCCCGACTCTGTTAGCTTCCGGCGTGGGGCTCGCCCTTCTGGCGACCATCGTCGCCTGGGGCCTTCACCCATCCGGACAACCGGCTTATACCAAACTGGTCATCGGGACCAGGGACGAGGTGTACTACTCCCATGCCGCTACGAAAGAAGATGCCGAATCGCTGGGTCAAGCGCTTAAGGCCATCGGCTTTTTCAACGACCGGGGAACCTCCGTCCTGTTGTCGAAAGGCCGGGCCGGCGCCGTGGTCTCGTTCGCCCTCAGTGCGGGCGCATGGGATCGCCCGGAGACGGTCTTCAGCTTTGAGGAAATCGCGCGGCGCGTGGCGCCGGCTATCGGCACATTTCCGATCACCGTGCGCTTGAGCGACTCGGTGTGGCGGGTATGGAAGCAACTGGTAGTGGGCAAGGTAATCGTCGGCGCCATGGACGAAATCTACTACTTCGGCCCCGCCAGCGAAATGGATGCGGAAGCTCTTGGTCAGGCGCTCAAGAGCGCGGGGTTCCTGGTGGATGCGGGCGCCAGCGTGGTGTTGTCGAAAGACGGCGGCACGGCAATTTCATTCGTGGTCGGCGATGGCGTTTGGGAACGGCCGGATGCGGTCGCTGGTTTTGAGCGGCTGACACGGCGGGTGGCGGCATCGGCGGGCGGACTTCCGGTGAAGCTAATGCTGCTCAATTCCAAGATGGAAACTGAGAAGGAGGTTGCGCTTAGGTGAGGACCTGGAAGGTAAGGTAGAACCGTGGCCGCGAGATTCGGTGTTCTTGTGAAACCCCTTGCTGACGGGGCGCGGCTCTGGGCCCGGCTCCGATCGGAGCCACGACGTAAGGATTTGTCACGAAATAGCCGTGCCATTTTCCGCGTGGCGCGGAAGGACCGAGGCGCGTTCATACGAGCGTGGACGCTGCACGCATGAGTGCGACGCATGAGTGCTTTAAAGCTGCTATTCTATTTTTGCGGCAGCGCTTAGTGATGTCGCGTTCACACGAGTGTGAACGCGACACGCAAGTGCCCAGAGGGCGCCCAGTGCGCTACGATTGATGCCAGGTTCAGTGGCGACTGCCCCGCAGGATGCCATCCTGCCTCACGCCGGTTCGGACTATCCCAGGAAGCCCAAGTTTTGCGAGCTGAAGTTCGGCAGATTCGGAAATATCATGGGCAGCGCGGTGGTGGGTACGCCGAACCATGAGCATAGCGTCGCTCCGTACTGGTCGATGGAAGTGGTCGGGATCCAGCGGCCGCGCACGTCGGTGTCGTCGGGTCCTCCAAGTTTGAAGGTAGGGAATGCGCCGAAGATCCTGCCGCCTTGAACGGCCCCGCCGAGCACCACGTGATGTCCTCCCCAGGCGTGGTCGCTGCCATCTCCCGAAGTAGGTTGGAATGTCCGGTTGAAATCGGATTCCGTGAAGGCTGTCACGTTCTGCGCCACACCTAGCTCCACGGTTGCATCGTAGAAGGCGGACATCGACTGACTTAGCTCAGGGTATAGGGTGTTGAGCGTGCCTAACTCGCCGGTATGGGTGTCGAAGCTGCCCAGCGAGCAGAAGAAAATCTGGCGGCGCATCCCGAGATACGATTGCACCTGAATGATCTGCGCTACCTGCTGGAGCTGCGCGCCCAGCGTCGTGGCCGGGAACTGAGTCTTCAATGGAGTCGATTGCGAGAGCGCCTGGCCCAACGCCTTGGCGTCGGCGATGCTGTTCGATAGCGTGCTATTGGCGGCCTGCGTCAGCGAAACGCCGCTGTTGAGCGTCAACAGATTGGATAGCGCGCCCAATCGGGCTTGCGAAGCCGCCGAGCTGTTAAAACCCGCCAATTGCATGGATTGGCCCGGCGTCAGCGCGCCCTGCTGAGTCTTGACCCCAACGCCCTCCAGAGCGTTTCCAGCCATGGACAGGAAAGTGGGGAACGAGGAGGAGTTCAGGTTCTGGGAAGCCACATAGTCCGCCAGGCGCCCTCCCCAGCCGGTTGGACTGTTGCCTTGTGCCATTGACGTCGCCCACTGTTGCTGCTGATCGGCATGGGAGAATAAATTCAATGGAATCGGCGCCTTCGCCGCCTGGTATTGCGATTGCGTGATCGGCGCAACCAACGACCCCACGTTGGCGACCACAGCCAGTTCCTTGGCGGTGAACATGCTCGCCAGCTCGGTCAGCAAGGTGTGGAAGCCATAAGGCGCGCCACTCACGCTTGTCACTGGCGTCAAGGCGCTGGTGGCAAGTCCGAGAGATCCACGAATCGACTGATAAGCAGTGTAACTGTCCATGGGGATAATGGTATTGTTCGAGTCATTCCCCCCATATAAGAAGACGCACACCAGGGCGCGATAATCGGGACCGCTCTGCGCCAGGGCCGGCAACAGGCCGAAGGGCCGGAGCGCCATCGTGCCGACCGACGCCGCTCCGATACGAATGAATCCTCTGCGTGAAAACATGGCTATATCCTCTATTGGACTATCTGGTACTCGCTCGAAGTCAGCACTACATAGAGCGCGGCGCGCACGCGCGCTAGCGCCGTGGCCGCGGCATCCGCGCCGGTAGCCGCATTAGCCGCGCCGACGGCGGCCTGTTGCAAATCGGACGACATGGAATGATGATCGAACACGTAACTGATGTAATCCACCAGCGCGTTGATGTTACTCCCGGTCTGAACGAAAGGGGTCAGACCGATCGTTGTGGTCTTATCGAATGCGCCATAGAGAGCGGTGTTGACGGCATCGGCGCGCTCGGCCGCGGTCTGCGTGGAATAGATCTGGAACTCGGGAGCCGGCTGACCGCTCTCCAGGCTGTAGAGAGGCGAAAAGTAACTGAAAACAGTCTCGGGGTAGAAAAGATCCTGACCCAATTCGTTAGCGCTCGCATAGATCCCGTTCGACGGTCCCAGGGTTGCGTTCAAGCCGCGCAGGATGTTGGACAGGAAAAGCACCGGCTCGCGCATATGCCCAAAGGTAGGATTCGGCGCGGCGCCGGCATCGTCGGCCGCGCGTGCTTCCGGGTCGGTCAAAATCGCAGCGATCACCGCCTTCATGTCGCCGCGCACGCCGGAGCCATTGTCGGTGAAGACGCTGGAAACGCGCTGAATGTACGCGGGGCTGGGATCGCTGGTCACCAGATGTTGAATCAATTGCCGGCTGACGAACGGCGCCATGGTGGGCTGCTTCATCAGGGCATCGAACACAGACGTCAAATCCTGCTGCGCGGTTTGCCCGGCGGGTATATTGATGCCGCCGATTATCGATTTCGAGGTTGTGTCGTGCTCCGCCTCCACGGCAAACATCTGGCCGATATAGTAGGCTGGGTTATTAGCCCTGGCTTTGGCGCCCGGCGCGGTAGGATAAGTCCAGCCGGTGAGCGCTCTCGCGGTATCCGTTATCACGCTCTGGCTGTAAGTGGGCACGGGATTGTGGTTCGAATCGAGCGCCGGGCTGCCATCCGGATTGAGTTGGGTTAATCCTATGGTGAATAACTGCATCAGCTCGCGAGCGTAATTCTCATTCGCCGAGGTGCCGGTGGCGGGATTACCCTTATCGTTATTCGCCATGTTCAGATAGTCACCCATGGCCGGGCTCAGAGTAAGAGCCGTCATGATATCCCGATAGTTTCCGAAGGCATTGTCGCGAAACAGGCGCCAGTAGGGCGGGAACGCGTAAGCATCCTTAGTGGACACGGCTGAAACCACCCAGATTTCCGACAAGGCGAACGCCACGCGCTGGCGGAGTTGATCCTGGCCGGCGACGGTGTTTTGAAAGAACGCGCTTTGCACGGGCGTCAAGTCGCGATTCGGTTTACCCGTAGCGGAATCGATTTGGGGCTGGTCCGGCAAATCGGATGTATTCAAGGCAAACTGCGCGGTCAGCCAGTTATCGATGCCCATTTGCTGCAATTGGGCGATGGCGGCGGCGGTGGGACCCCAGGCCGCCTGGTCCAGAAAGCGCGCGGCAGCGTGATCGGTCATCACGGGCGCGGTGGTGGTCTGGGCAAACCCTGGGTGCAACCCGAGGGCGATGCCGATAACAAGGAAACCGGATAGCTGCTTCATGGAACCCTCTCTGAACGTCACTTACAATGAAACCCCCTGCGAACGGAAAAGTTCCGCGGTCAGGGCGAATTGAGCGGGATTAGGTGGCATGTGATTTTATGCTTTCGCGGAAAATCACTCCCTTACGGTCGTGGCTCCGATCGGAGCCGGGCCCAGAGGGCGCCCCGTCAGCAAGCGGTTTCACGCTGACACCGAATCTCGCGGTCAGGGAAGTAGCGGGGAGAGAAGGAGCGCCCCTCTATGCCTGCCGCTTTACTCCTGATGCAGCGCCACCGCCGGGTCCACTCGCGCCGCCCGCAGCGCCGGCGCGGCGCACGCGATCAACGCAACCACCGCCAGCAGCGCGGCCGAGCCCACGAACGTAACCAGATCGTGCGGCTGGACGCCGAATAGCAGCGCCGCCAGCGACCGCGTGAGCGCCGCCGCCAGCACCAACCCCGCGGCCACGCCTGCCACGGTGATCTTCAATGCATCGCGCATCACCATCCGCAGCACGTCCGCGGATTGTGCGCCCAGCGCCATGCGAATTCCGAACTCGCGCGTCCGCTGGCTCACCGAAAACGCCAGTACGCCGAAGATGCCCACTGCCGCCAAGGCCAGCGCGATCGCCGCGAATGCGCCAGTCAATCCGGCTCGGAACCGCGGCTCGGCCACCGACTCCGCCAAGACCTGATCCATGGTCCGTATGCGCGTGAGCGGCTCCTGCTTATCGATGCGCGCCACGGCCGCCTTCACCGCGCGGGTTTCCCGGACTGCGCTCCCGCAGCATCACCAGCCGCTGCGGATCGGCGAACGGAAGCGGCTTGAACAGCACCGCATCCACCAGACTGAAAATCGCGCTATTGGCGCCAATGCTCAGCGCGAGCACGGTCACGGCGATGACCGTGAACCCGGGATTCCGCCGCAACATGCGGAGCGCGAATCGCAGATCGTGAATGAGCGTCGTCATACGTCCATCTCCTCCTTTGCATCCGTGCAGGCGCTCGAGCGCCGCGCCCGACGCCAGGCTGGCGACGGTGCGCGTGGCCTGGCGCCATTGGCGCGCTCGCGCCATTGTTCGTCGAAGGTCGCCAGCATGTCGTCGCCGAGTGTGCGCCGGAACCGCGCCGGATAGAGCCGCAACAGCGCCGCGATCACCCGGCGCATCAGCCTTTGGCCTCACGCAGCAGTTTGCGGACCGGCGCCAGTTTGACCAGCGCGGCCAGGCGCCGCGCCTCGGCTTCGAGCACGCGGCGGCCGAACGGCGTCAACGAATAATTGCGGCGGCGGTCGTCGCTCTCTTGCGCGGCGAGCGCGCCCACATCGAGCAGCCGTCCCAGCAAACGGTAGAGCGACCCAAGCTCCAGGCGCACTTCGCCTTGCGACTCGCGTTCGACGGCTTTCATGATGCCATAACCGTGGAGCGGGCCTTCCGCCAGGCTTAGAAGAATGTGAAAATCGGACGCTTTGAGCGGCAACAGATCGCGCGGGTCGTGCATATCAGTAATTCGAGTATACTTGCTTTACTGATAGACGGCCTGGGGCCGCGAAGGTTAGGGATCGGTAAGACACCGGCTGCTGGCCGGTCGCATCATGTTTCGCTACAGTACGGCCGCCTGACAGACGANNAACGATCGTCTGTCCCACCTCAGCCACCTCAGAATGTAGAATCCCAACATTGGCTGCCCCACAGTTAGTAGCGCCAGCTCTTGGTATCGGCTCCCGCCGGCGCCGTCTTGAGCATGCGCTCCATCATGACCGGCATCATACGCTGGTGCATAGTCCCGCTGGCGACCGCGGCCGGCAGGAAAATATCGCCGCTGTAGCCGTGCGGGCGCCCGGGGCCGAAATCGAAGGTGGCGTCGGCAAATGGTCCTTTGCCCGGTTCGCGCGTGGAATCGAGAAACTGCTGAGTAAGGTGGACGGCGCGCTCCAGATAGTAAGTGTCCAACTCGCCCACCGCAAAGTGCAGCTTGCCAATCAATTTGGGGCCGAGCGTCTTCCAATCGCGCTGCATGATGTAATCCAGGTCGTAATGTTCCTTCCAATACTCCGCGACTTTGTGGTCGATGGCGCCGGTGCGCGGGTCGATGATGAGCGCCGGATAGCCGTCTTCGCCGACGGGGCTGTAAACCGCTTGCCAGATGTCGAACTGCTCCGCCGAGCGCCCGCGCGTACCCAGTACCAGCTCGAAGCGAATCGCGTCGTCCATATCCGAGCTGATGACGCCGCTCCCGTCGCGCATCATCGGGATGGGCACGCGCTTCCACTGGCTCTTGGCGAAGAACGCGTTGTCGTCCTTGTATAGGTCCACCATGGCGTAGGCGTGGAAATCGATCGGGTCGGGGCAGAAGACCCAGGCGCCGTTGAAGAAATCGGGATACAGCACCTGCAAGGCCAGCGCGCGCCAACCGCCCGTGCTGCCGCCGTAAACGGTGCGCGCCCAGGGTTCGCCGATGCCGCGAAATTGCTTCTCCACGTAAGGGTAAAGCTCCTGGGTGAGAGCGTCGCCATAGGGGCCGAGGTTGGCGGAGTTGACGGCGTAGGAATCGTCATAGAACGGGTTGGCATCCTGCGTGACGACGATGAGCATGCGCGGCAGCCGGCCGCTGGTCCAATCCTGATAGAGCTTGTAGGGATACTCGCCGCCGCCGCGCCCGCCGCGTCCACCTCGTCCACCACCACCGCCGCCGGCGGATGGCGGATCCGTGCGGAATCCGGTAAAGGTCTCCTGGTAATGGCCCTGATAGTAGAGCGTTGGATAGTGCGCGCTGGGGTGTTCGTCGAAGCCATCGGGCAGCAGGACGACCGCGCCGAGATACATGGGCCGGCCCCAGAACGCGCTCAGCAGCTTGCTTTCGATGCGCACGTGCTTGATGAATTTCGTATCTTTGGGAGGCTCGATGGCGGCAATGGTCTTGGTAAGCTCGATGCGCACTGGGGCAGCGGACGCCGGGTCAAAGTGCACCTTGATTGGCTCGCTATAGAGGTTGCCGGGCTTGCGGTTCCAGTGCTGGCCTTCGCCCTGGTCCATGGGCAGCTTGACGGTGCGGCCGCCGGAACTTGCTCCGGACGCCCGATGGAAGGTCTCGTAGATGTTGAGCACGGCTTGCACGTAATAGTCGCCGGCGGGTATCTGGCTGAGGTTCTCGCGCGGGTAGCCGGGCGTTGCGCCATCGATGACCGCGGTGCGCGCGGCGTCCACGTCGGCGCCGAAGATCTGCTGCGTGTTCAGCCCCTCGCTGACCGCAAAGCGGGGCTCCTGGGAGTTATTCGTGGAGAGGATCAGAACCACGTGGCCATCCAGCGGTTTCGCCCAGGAGACTTCGAAGCGCAAAGCGGGTTTTGGCTGCGCGCAAAGACCGGTGGCGACTAAAAGGAGAAGAGCGGAGAGGCGCATGACTCAGTCTAACAGCGCGCGCTTCGTGCGCTCATTACGCCTACGCTGCCGCGCCTGACACGTGACCCGCGCACTCTTTGGTGCTGTGAGGTGGGACAGACGATCGTTTTTGTCGTCTGTCAGCGGCCGTACTGTAGCGAAACATGACAGGGTCGAAGAACCACCTCGAACATCGGGGAATCCCCCGAGGCCANNAGGCGATGGTCTGTCCTACCAGCCGGCTGAAAGCCGGCTGCAGCCAGGATTGGCTGCCCCACAAAGGCCTACGCGCCGGCCTGCCTGGCTTGCCGGAATCGATCGACCTCGGCGATCTCTGCGGCGCTCAAGCGGAATTCCAGCGCGCCCATCACTCCACGGGCTTGCTCGGCGGAGCGCATCCCCACAATCGCGGCCGTCACTGCCGGATGCCGCAGCGTCCACGCGATGGCCACTTCCCCAGCCGAACGGCCGTGCCGCGCGCCGATCGACTTCATCAGCTCTTGCAACGCCAGATTGCGGGTCAGGTGCGGCTCCTGGAAATTCAGCGCTTTCCTGCGGAAATCGTCCGCCGGAAACGCCTCTACGCGCTCCCGCGTCATCCTGCCCGAAAGCAGTCCCGACTTCATCGGCGAGTAGACAATCGCGCCGATCTTGTGTTCCAGGCAATACGGCAGCGTTTCGTCTTCGATCTCCGGCGAAACCGCCGAATACGGCGGCTGCAGCGACGTGATGGGCGCAATCCTCCGGCAGCGCTCCATCTGCTGCGGGTTGAAATTGGAAACCCCGATCCAGCGCACCTTGCCTTCTTCCTTGAGCTTCACCAGCGCGCCCCATCCCTCTTCCACGTCTTCATCGGGTTGCGCCCAGTGGATCTGGTAGAGGTCGATGGCGTCCACCTTGAGCCGCCGCAGGCTGCCCTCGCATTCCTTGCGGATGGAAGCGGCCTTCAGCACTCCGCTGATTTCGCCCTTTTCGTTCCAGATGCGCTCGCACTTGGTGAAGACGTACGGCCGGTTCGAACGCCCTTCGAGCGCCCGCGCCACTACCTCTTCGGAATGGCCCAAGCCATAGACCGCGGCGGTATCGATCCAGTTCACGCCGCCATCGAGCGCCGCATGAATGGCCTCGACCGATTGGTTATCGTCCTGCGGCCCCCAGGCGAATGCCCAGCCGCCGCCGCCCATGGCCCACGCGCCCACGCCGATGGGGGTGATCTCCAGATCGCTGTTGCCTAACCGTTTTTTCTGCATCTCCTTTACAATAACCTGCGATGGCGCCCAATCGGCAAGCGCGCGACGTGGTGATTGGTTCGGGTCCGAACGGTTTGGCCGCGGCCATCATGCTGGCGCGCGCCGGACGCCGCGTCACCGTCTATGAAGCCGAAGAGCAGATCGGCGGCGGAACGCGCTCGGCTGAGCTGACGCTGCCCGGTTTTCTCCACGATATCTGCTCGGCGGTCCACCCCATGGCGGTCTCCTCGCCGTGCTTCGAGCAGTTTCCGCTCTTTGTCCACGGCTTGGAATGGATTCACCCGGACGCTCCGCTGGCGCATCCGCTCGACGATGGCTCGGCCGTTATGCTGGAGCGCTCGGTGGATGCCACCGCGCGCAATCTCGGTAGCGATGGCGCCAGCCACGATGGCAACGCCTGGCGGCGTTTGATGGAGCCGCTCGCTTCGGGATGGGCCGATCTGCGCCGCGACGTGCTCGCCGTTCCGCGCCTGCCCCATCACCCGCTGCTGATGGCGCGTTTCGGGCTGCACGCCATCCGTTCCGCACGCGGGCTGGCTTACGGGCTTTTCCGCGGCGACCGCGCGCGGGCGCTATTGGCGGGCCTGGCGGCGCATTCCATCATGCCTTTGGAAGCGCCCGCGAGCGTCGCCATCGGCCTTGCTCTTGGGGCCGCCGCACATGCCGTCGGCTGGCCCATTCCGCGCGGCGGATCGCAACGCATTGCGGACGCGCTGGCCGGATACTTCCGCTCGATGGGCGGCGAGATTGTCAGCGCAACCCGAATCGCTTCCCTACCGGATGCGCCGCTGGTATTGTGCGATATTTCGCCGCGCCAGTTAGTCGCGATCGCGGGTGACCGGTTGCCCGAGCGTTACCGCGGCGCGCTTTCCCGCTACCGCTATGGTCCGGGCGTTTTCAAGATGGATTTCGCTCTCGATGGGCCCATTCCCTGGCGCGCTAAGGAGTGCCTTCGCGCAGCCACCGTGCATGTGGGCGGAACCTTCGATGAGATTGCCGCGTGGGAGGCCAGCTACGTGGGGCGTCCGTTTGTGCTGCTGGCGCAGCCGAGCCTGTTCGATAGCACGCGCGCCCCCGCGGGAAAGCATACCGTATGGGCCTACTGTCACGTTCCCAACGGCTGGACGGCCGATATGTCGGGCGCCATTGAGTCGCAGATCGAGCGCTTCGCTCCCGGTTTCCGCGAGCGCATTCTGGCGCGCCATGCGATGTCGCCCGCGGAGGTGGAACGGCATAACGCCAACCTGATCGGCGGCGATATCGCCGGCGGCGCGAACGATCTTCGCCAGATGTTTCTGCGGCCCACCCCGAGACTCTATAACACGCCATTGCGGGGCGTGTTCCTGTGCTCATCCTCGACGCCGCCGGGCGGAGGCGTGCATGGCATGTGCGGATATTATGCAGCGCGGGCGGCATTGCGCGGGTGAACACGTGGGGTAGGCCCATGGCCTGCCCGTCCGGAGCCGCTCTTATAGCGGTTTCCGGCGTTTCCGACTCGCCCTCTTGCAAACCAGGCTGATGCGCAACTCCCTCGTCGTCACCCGTGAACCTAAAAACGGCAGTTGANNAGTCAACTGCCGTTTTTAGGGTGAAGTGCGCCGCAGGGTTTGCGATCGCATTCGGCACGGCCGCGTTGCCGGCTGCCTGGAGAATCGACTCGCGCTCCGGACAGTAACCTGGCAAGTGCTGGGATGCCTGCCCCTTGAGCCGAACCCTATTGGGGTTACGGTGGACGATGCCTCTCACTCCTGCTTTTCAAGCAGCAGATTGATGGTGCCCACGGCGATCGACATGCGCACGCGGATCTGCACTGGCAGTTTCCGCCGGTCGTCGGTGAGCCACACGTTCAAATGCGCCGGCCGCTTGTAGAGCACTCCGTTGAACAGGTAGATTTCGTAGCGGACGGTCTTGAACACTCCGGCGGGCGTCTTCACGTCTTCGCGCTGCTGCGCCTCTACTTTCGCCATGGCGCTTTTCTTGCCGTCGCTGACCGCCTCGTTGATGGATTGGCCGGGCTCCAGATTGAGCGTCCGCAGGAAATACAGGCCGCCTAAAGTGTCGTGCACGCAAGCGGGAATCGGCGTCTCTTTCGATTCGAGCACGACGTTTTTCACGCGGTCGCGTTCCACGTAGATGGCCTTCTGCTGCGCGGCATCGTAGACGACCTTGGTTTCGCGCGAGCGGCTGCCTTCCAGCGAGGACATCTGTGTGGATTCGGCGCACAGCGATTCCGTCAAGTTGGCGCTGTAGTCGTCCTCCACCTTGAAAAGCTTCGACACCAGGCCCACCGACCCCACATGGACGTTGGCCTGCCAGCCAACCGGGCCCGGCTGCCATTGCACCTTGACCTTGCCCGCCGTGATCAGGCGCCACTCCACGTTGTAATAGAGGGTTTCGCGCGCCGGTGGAACGCCGGCGGTTTGCGCCGCAGACATCGACACCCCGAGCAGGACCAGCGGCAAACCCTTGCGCATGAAAGGCCAGTGTCTCAGATGCGGCGCGTGGCGCGCAACGTAACGGGAAGCACACAGCGCGCGCACTCATGCGCGCCGCGTCCCCAATCCTGGGGACGCATAGTTCGCGGACGGCCAAAACGTGTACGCATGAGTGCGAACACGGCACGTTGAGAACGTGCGCCACATGGCCTACAGAGGAGCAGTTGCGCCCAACGCTCCAGGTTCGGCCGCAGTTACTTCCGACGGAGTTCCACTGCCGATGTCGATGCCGTAAGGCCGCCCTTCATCCCTTCGCGGACGATGGTGCGGACCTGATAGATCCCCGCCGGCGCATGCAGCGTCGCGATGGCTTTCAATCCGTCCTTTTTAAGCGAGGCGAGTTTTTCGTCTGTCAGCGCCAGCTCCATGATCGATTCTTTGCCGGTGACGAAGTTGCCGTTGGCGTCGAGCAACGTCATCAGAAAGACGATCTGCTGCATGTGGCGGCCATTAGCGGTTGTGAATTGCAATCGATTCACATCGACCGTGATGCCGATGGAAACGGGGATCGTCCCCTCTGTCCCGTCCTTCGGCTGCCCTGCTCCGAGGGCCACTGTCGCTGGAACGTCATGCAAGCTCTGCTTGGAAAAAACCGCGTCGTCGAGCGGGACGCGCGCGGATAGCGCCTTCTCCGATTCGTCCGCCCGCGAAAAGTATCCGGGCCGGAATTGGATGGAGTCGCCCCGTTTGGATTTGAAGCGAATTTTCAGCGTGTGAAATTTGCCGTCGCGGCTGCCGGGATTGAAGGCGAGCAGATAGGCGACTTCGGGATCGGCAGCGAGTTCCATGTCGCCGGCGATGTCGTTGTTGTCCTTGAAAAAATGGCCGCCCGTGCCGTTGGTGATGTTTTCAAGGGGCAACAAAAAAAGAGCGTGGCGCAGGGAATCCTTAAGACCGCCCATGCGCGCTTCGAGGCCCTGCGCGCCAATCGCGTGAACGACGATGTTCCAGCGGACGGCTCCGTCGATAAAGTTCGCGAGCTCGGGCTGCACGCCAGGGCGGAGGAGGAAGCCGGAAGAGGTCAGCACGAGTATGCGGGTTCCGTTCACCTCCGACAATCTCTTCGCGGCGAAGCCGAGTGCGGCGAGCGTGTCGAGCGATTGCGCCTGCAACTGTTCCCAAGCCGAGCTGGCGGCTTGTTGGGCGATCGGGATGGCCTTCGCCCGGCACGCCTGCGGCGTATCCTGTCCGCTGCAACCGGCACAGGGTACGGCGGCCCCGATAGCTTCCTCCGCAATCTGACCGTCGAGGTTGTGAAGGAAGATATACGAATCGATGGGAGAGACTCCGCAATAGCTAGGAACGACATAGCGGTTATGCGGACTCAAGCGATCGAGTTTCCCGGCGAACAGTTTGGCGTCATTGGTGAAATCGAGGTCGCCCTGGCCGGAGGTGGTGACGATCGACATCTTGTCCGAAGGTTTTAGACCCTTGGCGATGAAGGCCCGGGCTGCCTGCTTCACGAACGACATCTCGCCGATGCCCATGTGAAAATCGTCGAAGAAGAAGGTGACGAACTTTCGCTCGGGCGGCGGCACG
This sequence comes from Bryobacterales bacterium, assembly GCA_003135055.1. Classification (GTDB taxonomy): domain Bacteria; phylum Acidobacteriota; class Terriglobia; order Bryobacterales; family Bryobacteraceae; genus PALSA-243. The sequence continues at coordinate 53,553 of PLDF01000499.1, forward strand.
TTGGCGGCGGGAACGGTCTCCGAAGGTTTCCCGGAGTCTGGCGCGGTGGCGGCCACACTGGGCTTGCCATCCGGCCGCACTTCGGAGAATGCAGTGATTCGCTGGGGAACTCCATTATCGAGGACCTCGAAATCGGGTGCGTGCAGCCCGCCGACCGCGCGGCCGCGCGAGTCTCGAACCGTGAGTCCAGCCTCCACCAGATTGCTTTCAGCGTGCAGAATCGTCGAGGGAGGCGTGTAGGAGTGAGTGCGGATGACAACCCCTTGCGCCGGCGTTTGGGCGCGGAGGAGAAGCGTGCAGAGAGTTAGAAATGCAGTGGCACGGGAAGGCGGCGCCATAGGCAATTATAAGCGTATGGAAGCTCGGAAAGAAAGTGAGCTGCGAGTTACTTGAGTTACTTTGCGCGGAGTTCGACTGCCGTTGTCGATGCCGTCAGCCCGCCTTTCATCCCTTCGCGGACAACCGTACGGACCTGATAGATCCCGGCGGGCGCATTCAGTGTCGCGACGGTTTTCAATCCGTCCTTTTTGAGAGAGGCGAGTTTTTCGTCTGTCAGCGCCAGGTCCATGATCGATTCCTTGCCGGTGACAAAGCCGCCGCTCACGTCGAGCAGAGTCATCAGAAAGACGATCTGCTGCATGTGGCGGCCGTTCGCGCTGGTGAATTGCAATCGATTCACGTCGACGGTGACGCCGATGGAAACGGGGATTGTCCCATCGTTAGCGCCGCCCTTCGACTGCCCGCCCGCCAGAGCCACTGTCGCTGGAACGTCATGCAAGGTCTGTTTGGAAAAAACCGCGTCGTCGAGCGGGGCGCGCGCGGATAGCTTCTTCTCCGAATCGTCCGGCCGGGAAAGGTAGCCGGGGCGGAATTCCACGGCGTCCCCTCGTTTGGATTTGAAGCGGATTTTCAGCGTGTGAAACTTGCCGTCAGGGTTGCCGGGATTGAAGGCGAGCTGATAGGTTACCTCGGGATTGGCGGCAAGTTCCATGGCGCCGGCAATGTCGTTCGTGTTCTCGAACAAATGGCCGCCCGTGCCCTGGGTGATTTCTTTGAGGGGCCGGTTCGATCTCCAGGTGTTTGGGTTGGGCGTTAGACCCTTCGCGTCGATTGCGTGAATGACGACGTTCCAGCGGACAGCCGCATCGATAATCCTTTGCACCTCAGGCTCGACGTCATGCTCATTCCCTACGTGGATGATGAAGCCGGAAGACATCAGCACCAGAATCCGCCGGCCGGGCGCTTCCGACAGTCTCTTGGCCGCCGCGCCAAGTCCTGCTAACGTGCCGACCGAGTCCGCCTGATATTCTTCGATGGAGTGAATGACATGCATATGCGAATTCAGGTGCTCCAATTTTTCGGCGAACAGTTTTGCGTCGTTAGTGAAATCGAGATCGCCTGGGCCGGACGTAGAGACGATCGACGTCAGGTCCGACGGCTTCAGGCCCTTAGCGATGAATTTGCGGGCCGCTTGCTTCACGAACTGCAAATCGAGGCTGCCCGTGTTGAAGTTGCCCATGTGAAGATCGTCGAAGAAAAAGGTGACGAATTTCGGCTCGGGCGGCGGCCCAGCGGGCTTGGCGTCCGCCCGCAGTTCGGAGAATGCCGTGATTTGCTGGGAAACTCCATTATCCAGGATCTCGAAATCGGTTGCGTGCAGCCCGCCGATGGCATGGCCGAGCGAGTCTCGAACCGTGAGTCCGGTCTGAACCAGATTGGATTCGGCGTGCAGAATAGTTGAAGGCGGAGTGTAGGCCCGAGTGCGGATAACCACCTCTTGCGCCGGTGTTTGGGAGCGCAGGAGAAGGGCGCAGAAAATCGGAAACGCCACAACGCGGGCTGGGAGCCCCATACGCAATTATAGGCGCACGGGCGCACTCATGCGTCGCACTCATGCGTGCAGCGCACTCACTCGCGTCAACGCGTATTTGCCGCCGGCGCGAACTCCACGCACGTCTGCCCGAACCAGTCCGTGCGCCACACTCCCCTGGAACAATCTCGCGCGAATCTGCGTCTTCGCCAATAGGCGGCTTGCCGCTGCCATCATACTGAGACTATGCCCGCTTCCACGCTCCTGCGACGCCCGGCCGTGCTGCTCGCGCTTGGCCTTGGCGCCATCGCCGCCGTCACCACCCTGCTGGGCAGCCTGACCAAGGGACCCGCCGTTGAAACCAAAGCCGTCACGCTGCCCGATACCGCCGGCGTCGTCGCGTACCTCGCCTTCTCGCCGGATGGCAATCGGCTGGCCTACAGCCAGCGCGGCGTCTCGAAAGACGACGTTTTCCATATCTTCGTGCGCCGTCTTCCCTCCGGCGCCGCGCAGCAATTCACTGCCGGCTCCGCCAACGACATCAGCCCTGCATGGTCGCCGGACGGCGGCTCCATCGCGCTGCTCCGCTTAGATGGCGGGCGCGCGCAATGCATTATCGTGCCCGCGAACGGCGGCCCCGAGCGCAAGATCGCCGAATTTCCCGCCGCCGGCGCCACTCAATTACTGCCGCGCCTCGCGTGGTTGCGCGACGGCAAATCCTTGGCCGCGGTCACGGGCCCGGAAAACCAGCCTGCCGCTATCGCGCTGGTCGACGCCGCCAACGGCTCGCTGCGCCGCATCACCAACCCGCCCGATGCCACGGAAGGCGATTGGTCCCCCGCCGTCTCACCCGATGGTTCCACACTCGCCTTCACCCGCAGCGGCGCTTCCGACGGCGCGGACATCTACGTTTGCGATCTTTCCGGCGGCAACCTCCGCCGCCTCACTTTCGACGACCGGACGATCCGCGGCCTGGCGTGGATGCCGGGCGGCGGCGATCTGGTCTTCGCCGCCACGCTCGGCAACGGCATGAGGCTATGGCGTATCGCCGTCAACGGCGGCAGCCCGCGCAATCTGTTCCTCTCCGCCAACTTTCCCGGTTATCCGGCCGTCTCGCTGGCGCACAACCGGCTCGCCTACACGGAAAGCCCCTCGGTCTCCTCCGTCTGGCGCGCGCCGCTCGACGCCAACGCGTCGGCTGGCCGTCCCATCCTCCGCTCCAGCGGCCGCGAATTCGCCCCGTCTTATTCGCGCGACGGCAAACGCATTGCCGATATTTCCGATCAGACCGGCTTCAGCGAAATCTGGGTCTCCGATTCCGAAGGCGGCGACCGCGTGCAGATTACCAGCTTCAAGGGACCCCAGCCTGGGCGGCCGCACTGGTCGCCCGACGGCAAATGGCTGCTATTCGATCTTCGCCGCGACGGCGGAGGGGAAGTGTATAAGACGCTCGCCGAACCCGGATCGAAGCCCGTGCGCCTGCTGAACGCCAGCTCCGGCGCGACGTGGTCGCACGACGGCAAGTCGATCTACTTCCAGCAACACGGTTTCCTGTTTAAGGCGACGGCGGATGGCGGCAACCCCGAGCAGCTCACCGGGCGGCCCGGCGGCAACGGAGGCGTGGAATCGGTGGACGGCAAGTTCCTCTACTATCGCGATCGCCGCTCCATTTGGCGCATTCCCACCACCGGCGGCGCGGAAGAGGCGGCTTTCGACACGGACTTCGGAATCTTCGGCGGTCCGCTGCAAACTGCGCAGAAGGGCATTTACTATATGGAATTCGATCGGGGCGACCGCGCCATGGTGATTTCGTTCTTCGATTATTCCACCAAGCGGAGCTCGGCGGCGTTCCGGACGCGCATTGGCGATTTCTCGGTTCCGATGAGCTTCGAGGTCTCGCCGGACGGCAAGTACATTCTGTATCCGATGGTGGATCAGAGCCAGACCAACTTGAGGTTGGTGGAAAACTTCAAGTAACCTGGCGATCGGCGAGTCTTACCGCCGGCGCAAATATAAACTGGCCCGTTACGCTCGATCTCAACGCGGAGGCGCGGAGGGGCGGAGGCAACACGGAGAACGCATTTCCCAACTCCGATTCCCTCCGCTTCCTCGGCGAACTCCAGCCGTTGCCTTTGAATTCCTCACTCTTGCTAAACTCCGCGAAGTCTCCAAATCTCCGCGCCTCCGCGTTGAATGCACGCTCTCGCGTTCCACTTAGTCTTGCCGCGACTCCACCGGCTCCCCATCAGAGCCACGACCGTAAGGAGTGACTTTCCGCGAGAGCACAACGCGGTATTAGTGCATCGTGCCCAGATACTCGCCGGTGCTGGCATCGACGAATATAGAGAGAGTGGACGTGCTCACGGATTCGCCCCAGACGATGCGCCACGCGGGGTCGGGATACTTGGGGTTCTTTTCGAGCAGGATCAGCACGGGCTGGTCGGCGAACGGCTCGGCAGCCTTCCCTGCCCTGGCGAGCGCGGTCCGGAAGGCGCTTTCGGTGTCCGTCTTCACGGCGGCGATGGGAAAAGAGTCGCCGTTGAACTCTTGTTGGGGGCCGGCGAATACGTCTTTGTGGAGCTCGGGCAGCAGCTCGACGATCGAATCGGTGTAAGACCGCGCGCGGCCGACACTGGGCGAGTAAAACGTGGCTTCCCAAGCGGCGGCCTCGCCGCGCGGCGCGCTGGGCAGGCCGTCGAGGCGCATGCTCGACATCTTCACTACCTGCGCGTCGGCCCACGTGGCGCGGGCTACCTGGTACATGTGAAAGAGCGCGGAGAGGCCGGTGAGCGGCTCCGGCGGCGGCTCGGTCTTCTTTTCGGCGGCCGGCGGCGGAGCGGAGCACGCGGCGAGCAGGCACAGGGCCAGACAGCCGGTTTTAGGGGCGAAGCGATTCACGCCGTTATTGTAACGTGCGGCTGTTTACAACGGCGGGGACGCGCTTGTGCCATAATGACGAGCAGTATTGGAGGGTGGTATGACTCCTCGGAATTTGGCAGCCTTGCTCGTAACGGCATCGCTGATTTTGCCGGCGCTACCGGCGTTCGCCCAGAAGGCGGGAACGACTAGTACGGGCACGGGGTCGTCGACGGGAACGACGGGCACGGGCACGGGGACCGGTATCGGCACGCCAAACACCGGCACGACCGGCATTCCCGGTTCTACCGGCACGACCAATACCAGGCCCACGATGGCGAGCACGCCGATCTTTCTGACCGGGCGGGTGGCCATGGACGATGGATCGGAATTGCCTGGCCCAGTGACCATCGAGCGGGCCTGCAACGGCTCCACCCACACCGAGGGATACACCGATATGAAGGGCACATTCGGTATCCAGTTGGGCAACGAGGCGGGCGTATTTCAGGACGCCACGGATTCCCCGAGCAGGTCGAGCATGTCGGGCATGGCTCCGGGTATGGGAGGCGGATCGGGCGGTGCGCTCAGCAGCGGGAGCAGTTCGGGCATGGGCGGCTCGCAGGACCGGATGCTGATGAATTGCGAGCTTCGCGCCAAGCTTCCCGGCTTTCGGTCGCAATCGATCATGCTGGCGGGAAGGCGTCCGATGGACGATCCGGATCTAGGCACGATTCTGATGCACCGCGAGGCGCCGGGCGAGGGATCGACCGTAAGCGCCACTACGCTGAACGCGCCGAAGGCCGCGCGCAAAGCGTTCGATAAGGGGCAGGAGCTTCTTAAGAAGAATAAGCCCGCCGACGCGCGCGAAGAGTTCGAGAAGGCGGTGCAAATCGACCAGGCGTACGCGGCGGCGTGGTGCGAATTGGGCAAGCTGCAAGCCGAATTCGGCGATGCGGATATGGCGCGCGGCTCGTTCCGGGTCGCGATGAAATCCGACCCCAAGTTCGTCAACCCTTACCTGGAATTGTCGATGCTGTCGCTAAACGACAAGAAATGGCAGGAAACTGCGGACTTGACAGACCAGGTGCTGCGGCTTGACCCGTTCGACTATCCACAGGCATACCTGTTCAACGCCGCCGCCAAGTACAACATGGGAGAGGTTGACGCGGCCGAAAAAAGCATCAAGGAAGCCGACCGGCTGGATACGCGGCATCAGTATCCGGAGGTGGCGCACCTTTACGGCGCGGTTCTACAGTACAGGAAGGATTATGCGGGGGCGGTGTTGCAGTATCGGGCATACTTGAAAATGGCTCCGGATGCCGAGGATGCGCCAACGGTGAGGAAGCAATTGGAATCGTTGGATAAGCTGACTACGGCTCAGAAGTAGGACAGGCCTCCCGGCCTGTCCATTTTGGGCCAGCCTGTCATTCCGGCCCGGAGAAGAACAGGCCAGCATTTCCGGCCCGAAGAAGACAGGCCAGGAGGCCTGTCTTACTACCTGCCCGGGACGCCCATCCAGGTCCTCGATCCGAAGTCGGTGTAAGTCATGCCGATCAGGATAAAGAACCAGAGTATGCCGCCCAGCAGCACCAACTTGGTTAGATTTGTGCTGTGGCGCACGTGCATGAAGAACAGTACCACCAGCAACATCTTGCAAATAGCGATCGCCAGGGCTACTACCACGCTGAAGGGGCCCAGATCCACAAAAGCGATGGCGGTGGTTATTACCGTGGCGGCGGCCAGCGCGAGAAAGACCAGCAGGTACGTCATTACGCTATCGACGGGTTCGTGGGTTTCAGTGTGTTCTTGCATGGCTATTTCAAGTGTCGGTCGATCAAATAGAGTAACGGGAACAGGAAAATCCAGACTATATCGACGAAGTGCCAGTAGAGGCCCGAGATATCAACCGGCGTCCAATACCCGGCGGAAAACTTCCCGGCTTTAGCCTGGAAAATCAGCATCGTGAGAATGCCGACGCCCACCACCATGTGCATGGCGTGCAGTCCGGTCATGGCGAAGTAGAGGGAGAAGAAGATAGAGGCCGGGCCTTGCATAGTGCCGACGCCATCCAGATGGAAACCGGCCATGCCGGGGACGTGGTGCATTTCGAACTTCTCATTCCATTCGAAGGCTTTGACGCCAAGGAACGTCATGCCCAGAATGAGAGTCAAGATCAACCAGAAAATGATGCCGCTGCGCTTACCGAGCTGCGAAGCCCGCACCGCCATCACCATGGTGAAACTGCTGCAGATCAGCACCAAGGTATTGGCCGCGCCGATTTTCCAGTTGAGGCTGGAACTGGCAACCGCAAAGACATCGGGATACTTAGCGCGGTAGATGCTATACGCCAGAAACATGCCGCCGAAGAACATGACTTCGGTGATGAGGAAGATCCACATGCCGAGCGTAGAAGCGTCCCTCTGCTGCGCGGCGGTATCGAATTGCTCGCGGAGCGCAAGCGTTTGTTCCTCGCTATGCAACTTCGGCCTCCACGGTACTGTAGTCGTATGCCTCTTGCGTCACGATGGGGATCTCGTCGAAATTATGCGTGGGCGGCGGCGAAGAGGTCTTCCACTCCAAACCGCTCGCACCCCATGGATTGGCCCCGGCGATCGGCCCGTATTTCAGCGACCACGCGAAATAGATGGCGGGTATCAGATACCCTACAGCCAGCACCGAAGCTCCGGCGCTCGAGAGCACGTGCAGCACCTGGAACTCCGGAGGGTACGCGGCATAGCGGCGCGGCATCCCCAGGTAGCCAAGGATGAACTGCGGGAAGAACGTCAGGTTGAAGCCTAGAAACGTGATCCCGGCGGAGAGCTTTGCCCATCCGTCGGGATACATGCGGCCCGTCATCTTAGGCCACCAATAGTGGAGCCCGCCCATATACGCCATGATAGTTCCACCAACCATGACGTAGTGGAAGTGCGCGATCACGAAGTAAGTGTCGGTGACGTGAACGTCCAATCCGAGCGAGGCCAGGAAGAGACCGGTAAGTCCGCCGATGGTGAACAGTCCGATGAAGCCGAAGGCATAGAGCATCGGAGTCTCGAAAGATATCGAGCCCTTATACAACGTGGCCGTCCAGTTGAAGACCTTGATCGCCGAAGGAATGGCGACGAAGTAGCTCAGGAATGAGAAGACCATTCCGGCATAAACCGACTGCGTGCTGACGAAGAGGTGATGTCCCCAAACCAGAAAGCCGATGACCGCGATCGACAGGCTGGAGGCGGCGATCATTCCGTAGCCGTATATCGGCTTGCGCGAAAAAGTGGAGATCAATTCGCTGATGACGCCCATTCCGGGCAGCACCATGATGTACACGGCGGGGTGCGAATAGAACCAGAAGAGATGCTGGAACAGCACCGGGTCGCCGCCCAGCGCGGGGTCGAAGATGCCGATGTGCAGCAGCCGCTCGCAGAATACCAGCACCAGCGTTACCGCCAGCACCGGCGTGCCGAGCACCTGAATCAGCGCCGTGGCGTAATTGGCCCAAACGAACAGTGGCATGCGGAAAAACGTCATGCCGGGCGCGCGCATGCGGTGCACGGTGACGATGAAGTTCAGTCCGGTGAGAATCGAAGAGAATCCCGCGACAAAGATGCCGAGCGCGGTGGCGATCACCCAGGTGTTCGAATACGAAGTGCTGTAGGGAGTGTAGAACGTCCAACCGGTATCCACGCCGCCGGCGAACATGGCAAAAAAGGCCAGGGCGCCGCCGATAATCAGCAGATACCAGCTCAGCAGATTGATCTTGGGGAAGGCCAGGTCGCGCGCGCCGATCATGATGGGCAGGAAGAAATTGCCAAGCGTAGCCGGAATGGATGGCACCAGGAAGAAGAACACCATGATCACGCCGTGCATGGTGAACAGCTTGTTATAGGTCTCAGCCGAGACCAGGTCGCTCTCCGGAGTGACCAGCTCGATGCGGATCAGCGTGGCGAAGATGCCGCCGATGAAAAAGAACAGGGTGATGGTGGCGAAATACAGCAGGGCGATCCGCTTGTGGTCCTTGGTGAGGAGCCACGATTTCAGCCCATAGCTGGAATTTAAGTAATTTGTTCGTTGCTGCACAGCCGCGGTTATCATAATCCCCTAACGACCCTTCGGTACCGAATTCCCCGGGGCTGGCTGGGCCACGCCCTGCGGGATGGGCTTGAACTCTCCGGCCGGAGTCGAAATATTAACCGGAGCCGCGCCGGTTCCCGGCATCGGAGACAGCGACTTAATATACTCGATCAACTGCACTACGCCTTCCTCGTTGACCAGGCCCTGGAACGTAGGCATCAGAGGCTGGAAGCCCGCGACCACCTTGGCGCTGGGCTGAAGGATGGATTCGCGAAGGTACGCTTCGTCGGCGGTGATCACTCGCCCGTCGGCGAGCTGTACATGCTTGCGGTACAAGCCAACCAGCGAGGGGCAGCGGCCGGAGCCATCCTGCTTGTGGCAATTGGAACAGGCCAAGTCGTCAAACAGCTTGCCGCCCTTTTCGGACATCGATCCCATGGACGCACCGCCGTTGAGCCATTCCTGATATTGGTTCTGCTCCATCACGTAGACCCAGCCGATCATGCCGGAGTGCTTGGTGCCGCAGTATTCGGCGCAGAACAAGTGATACTTGCCGGGCTTGGTGGGCGTAAGCCAGACCGTGGAATAGCGGCCCGGAACCACGTCCTGCTTGGTGCGGAACGCGGGAATGAAGAAGCTGTGGATGACGTCCTCGGAAGTCATGGTGAACTTGACCGGGCGTCCCACCGGAATATGCAGCTCGTTGATTTCGCGCTGGCCTTCCGGGTGCTGAAGCTTCCACATCCACTGCTTGGCCACAATGTAAATCTGCGTGGCGTTGTCCGGTGGGCGGCTCTCTTTGAAGAAGATGCTGGCGCCCCATCCGAACATAACCATGGTGATGCCGAAGGGGATGACGCTCCACGCGATTTCGAGCAACATACTGCCGTGAATGGCCACGGGGATTTCGGTTTCGGATCGGCGGCGGTAGCGGATGGCGAAGTAGAAGACCGCGGCGAAAATCCCCAGCGTGAAGACCACGGTGACCGCGATCATGAAGAGATACAAGTAGTCTACTTCGGCGGCGAAGTTGGACGCTTGTTCCGGAAATATATGCAGTAATTCCATGTCGAACTATCCAGCCCGCCTTGTAATAGGCTTATGCGAGCGGCTCTCGCGGCGGAAAGCGATCGCGAGAAAAGCTCCGCAGATCAGAACGAAACCGGCGCCGACGGCTCGCAGCAGATTCATGGTCAGCGCGCCATACTTTCCGCTGGCGGGGTCGTAGTGAAAACAGAACAGCAGAATCTGGTCGACCGGCGTGCCGATCTTATTGGCCGAAGCCTCCACCAGGCCCAGACGGATGTCGCGCGGCGAGTATTCCACGCCGTAGAAGTATTTCGAAAGACGACCCTCGGGCGTGAGGATCATGATCGCGCTGGCGTGCGCGAACTGATCGGTGGCCGGGTCGTATTTGTAGTGGAAGCCGATGGCATCGGTAAGCGCCTTGATATTGGCCTCATCGCCGGTGAGGAAGTGCCAGCCATTGGCGCTGTCGGGGCGGTTATAACGGCGCAGGTAGGATTTCTTCTTGGCGGCGGCGATCTCGGGCGTGTCCGCCGGGTCGAAACTAACGGCGACTACTTCGAAATCTTTGCCAGGATCGAGTGAGACGGCCTTGAGGGCGCCTTCGAGACCGTTCAGAATCTCGGAGCATAGCATGGGGCAGCGGTAGTAGACCAGCGTGAAGAGCACCGGCTTCTTGGAGGAAAAATAAGTGGAAAGAGGCAGCGCGCGGCCGGCCTCGTCGGTAAACGTGAGGTTCAGAGGAACCTGCGCATCGAGGCGCTGATCGATGCCGACGCCTTTAAGGGCGCCGGGAACGGCGGGTCGCAGGTTGGCGTCCTGCATGCTGAACGACTGCTGCGCCGGAGCTGGCTGGCCAGGTTGCGCGAATGCGGCGAGAGCGGTGAAAAGTAAGACGACCGCACAACCTATTGCAGGGCGGACCCCCCGATCCGCAGCCGAGCCCCTGGCCGGCTTGCCGGCAGTTTCGCGTTGACGAAGAACGGGTCCAGGGGGACCCGTGCGGACCAGGGGGTCCGCCCTACGAGGGCAAGCTGAAGCATGCGCTGCCATTACTTTGCCCCCTGCTGAATCTGGGGCGCCAAGGGGCCGCCTGTCTGTTGCATTATCGGACCGAGAGCGGATGCCGTTGGAACCGTAACCCCGGCCGCGGCGGATTGCGGTCCGCTCTCTTTACGGGCCGGCAAACCACGCTGGGCAATCAGCTCCATGGCGCGGTCGATCGGAAGCCGCACGATGCCGTTCTGTTGATCCGACCATCCGTAAGTGTGCAGAACCTGATCTTCCGCCGCGCGCATTTCCAGTAAATCGGTCATGGGCGTCTCTTCAAGGCGCGGCTCGGGAGGAAGCTGGCGGGCATCCTGAGCGGGCGATTCGATGCGCGAGGCAGGGACGCCGCCTTCGCGGTGCAGCAGGTATTGGAATATGCCGAGGACCAGGCCGGCGGAAAAAATGGCGGTGATGACGAGGCCGATGGCAAACTTGCTGAGCGCCCTAAAATTGACGTCGCCGTGGTCGAACCGGTTCTCGGGAATGCTTAAATCCGGCATCCCGGGGCGGGTAGGTTCGTGATGTTTATTCTCTGCCATGAGCCAGTGCCTCCTCCAGATTAGGATTGTTCCGCGGAATCAGCGGCCGCTTGAGCAGATTGGTCAGAAATAATGCCAGCCACACGCCGCCCAATCCTATGGGCGCGGTGAAATCCATCCAGCTTACGTGGATGTGGTACGGGAAGAATTCGGGTACCGTTTCCCAAAAAACGCCGATCATCCGCATCACGATAATCAGTATCGCTACCGCGCGCAACATCTTGAAATCCTTTTTTAAATCGCTCGAGAGCAGCAGCGCGAACGGTAGCGCGAAATGTCCAAAGACCAAAATCAGACCGAGGATTTCCCACCCGCCGGCCAGTCTATGCTTATACCAGGGTATCTCGTCCGGAAGGTTGCCGGCCCAGGTGATGAGGAATTGCGAGAACGAAAAATAGGCGAACAGCATCACGTTCGCCAGCAGCAGTTTTCCCAGGTCGTGCATGTGCCGCGTGGTCAAAAGCCCGGACATTGGCCTGCGCTTGGAAAGCATCACCATAACGCAGATGATGAAACTCATCGACGAAAGACCCTGGCCGGCCATGAAGAGCAATCCGAACATGGTGGAAAACCATTCCGTATTGACCGACATGACCCAATCGGTAGCCATGAAAGTCACCGCGAAAGCCCAGAAGATGATGCCGGGCGCGGAAAGCTTGGCCATGGTCTGTCGCGGCCTAACACCGCCGTCGCGGTCTTCGCGGTCGGACCACTTATTCAGGAACCAGGCGCAAAACGACCACCCACCCAGGTAGATGAAAGCGCGAACGATCCAGAACGGCGTATTGAGGTACGCAGCTTTGTGATGGAGGACGGGATCGTGCGCCACCAAATTCGCATTAGCCCAGCTATTGCCGTAGAGGAACGGGATGCCGACGATGATGGGCACGAACAGCACCAGCCACATCGGAATAGTCTTAGCGGCCGATTCGCACACGCGCCGGATCATCACTCCCCAGGCGCCGCCGCTAAGATATTGCACCATTAGCCAGGTCATGCAGCCCACCGAGAGACCCAGCCAGAAAACATACGCCCATAGATAAGAGCGGAAAAACTGTTCCTTATCGAGAAAAGCGCCCACGATAGTCAGGATCAGGGCGAGTATGCCCAAAGCCCCAGCCTTGGTGCGCAGCGATTTGATATCGGTTTCGAGCTCCGGGGAGACGCGGTAATCGACGCTGGTCCTGATCATTGACCGCCCTCCTGGTTGAGATCCGCGCGCTTATCCGCGGGAACATCGTCGATCTTGCCATTGTGAGCCAGTTGCAAGGCGCGCACATAAGCCACGATAGCCCAGCGGTCGGGCGGATGGATCTGCGCGGCGTAATCCGGCATGGCGCCGAATCCGCTGCTGATCACGTCGTAAATGTATCCGTTGGGAACCTGGCGCAGCCGTTCGATGTGGTACGACGGCGGATGGCGATAACCGCGGCGGACGATCTTACCATTGCCATTGCCCAAGCGGTCGTGACAGGGCGCGCAGTAGATATTGAACCGGTCTTGCCCGCGCTCGACTACGTCTTTCGTTACCGGAAACGGAAAGTCGTCCACGAACTTGCCGTCGGGGCCGCGGCCGGTGTAATAAGCGTCGTCGTCGTCCAGGTGGCCGCGGGCTACGGTTCCTTCGATCAATGGACGCTCGGAACGGCCGTCGCCGAAGAAATCGCTGGGACGCAAGGGGATGTATTTCGGCTGATCGTGCATGTCCTGCCGGCACCCTGCGCCGGCCGCGAGGGCTATCAGCACCGCGCCGAAAGTGAGATTAATTCGCAACTTCGGACACCTCTTTAGGATCGAGACCGTTCAGAAAGCTCTTGGTTTTATCGAGATCGAACAGCGGATCGTCAGCCTCAATACAAAGAAAGAAACCGTTGCGGGTAGCCAGCGAAAATCGCGGTACATTAAACACCGGATGGTAGGGCAGGGGAAATCCACATAGCCCCAGCAGGCCGAAGGTGGCGGCGATGGATGCGAAAAGAACAGTCAGCTCGAACGTAATGACGATATACATGGGCCAGCTAAATAGCGGTCGTCCACCGATGTTGGTGGGGAAATTATAGACGGTGATGTACCATTGCAACAGAAACCCGGTCAGGCCCCCTATAATTCCGCCGATGAGCACGATGAGCGGCAGTTTGTTGCGGTGCAGATGGAGCGGGTGGTTCAACTCTTCGATGGGAAATGGCGAATAGGCATCCATCTTGTGGTAGCCCTGAGCCGCGGCGGCGTTGGTCGCCTGCACCAGCTCCGTCGGAGTGTCGAACTCGGCCATGACGCCGTAGATGCCCGAAGGCGCGCTACTCAACATGCGTCTCCTCCCGCTCCACCTTGGCTTGAGGAGTCAACATACGGACTTCGTTCATGGAAATCATGGGAAGCACGCGAACGAAGCAGAAGAACAGGAACGTAAACAGCCCGAGAGTGCCAACGAAAGTAGCGAGATCCCACCGGGTGAATTGGAATATGCCCCAGGAAGACGGCAGGAAATCCTGCGCCAGGCTGCTGACGATAATCACGAAGCGTTCCAGCCACATGCCGATGAGCACGATAACCGACCATGCGAAGAGCCAGACAGGGCTCTGGCGGATCCTCTTGAACCACAGCGCCTGCGGGGCCGCGATGTTACACGTCAGCAGGAACCAGTAGTAGCCGGCATAGGGGCCGGTCATGCGGTTCCAGAAGGCCTGCTGCTCATACACGTTGCCGCTATACCATGCGGTGAAGGTCTCAAGCAGGTAAGCGTACGCGACGATGAGTCCCGTGGCCAGCATGACCTTGCCGCAGTTATCCAGGTGCTTGTCGGTGATCAGACCTTTGAGATGAAACGCCGAGCGCAGCGGAATAGCCAGCACCAGGACCATGGCGAAGCCGGAGTAGATGGCGCCTGCCACGAAATAGGGCGGGAAGAACGTGCTATGCCAGCCGGGAACGATGGCGATGGTGAAATCGAAGCTGACCACCGTGTGGACTGAAAGGACCAGCGGCGTAGCCAGGCCGGCCAGCAGCAGGCAGGCCGTTTCCCAAATGCTCCAGTGCTTGGCCGATCCCCGCCAGCCCATCGAAAGAACGCCATAAATAAGCTGTTGCGCGCGATTTTTTGCGCCATCCCTCATCGTACCCAAATCGGGCAGCAGGCCGACGTACCAGAAGAGCAGCGAAACCGTGGCGTAAGTGGAGACCGCGAACACGTCCCAAACCAGCGGGCTGCGGAATTGCGGCTGGATACCCATGGCGTTGGGGTAGGGGAACATCCAGTAGAAGATCCAGGGACGGCCCATGTGCAGCAACGGGAACATACCCGCGCACGCTACGGCGAATAGCGTCATGGCTTCCGCGAAGCGGTTGATGGAGTTACGCCACTGCTGGTTGAGAAGCAGCAAAATAGCCGAAATCAGCGTGCCCGCGTGACCGATGCCGATCCACCACACGAAGTTCGTGATGGCCCATCCCCAGCCGACCGGAATGCGGATGCCCCAAATGCCCACGCCTTTGGCCATCAGCAGCGTAATCACCAGGCCGAAGAGGCCCAGGAGCCCCATTCCAGCCGCGATTGCGCCGTACCACAGCAGTGGCATCTTGCCGGTAAGCACTACGTTGGCGATCTGATCGGTAACTGTATTAAACGTATGTCCCGCGCCGAGAATGTCCTTCGGCGTTGCGGGCTGGAGATCGATTACTTCTTGTTCTTCCGGCATGTTAAGCCTCGATCTCCGGATTGGGGTTGCGCAAAGTAGCCATGTAAGTAGTTCGCGGCCGCGTATTCAGGTCGGCCAGCAGCGAGTAGTTGCGCGGATCGGCCTTCAGTTGCGAGACGCGGCTGTTCTTGTCGTTGATATCGCCGAAGATAATCGCCTCAGTGGGGCAAGTCGCCTGACACGCGGTTTGTATTTCACCGTCGCGCACCTTGCGGTTCTGCTTTTCCGCGTCGATTTTGGCGTGGTTGATGCGTTGCACGCAGTAAGTGCATTTTTCCATCACGCCGCGGCTGCGAATAGTTACATCCGGGTTATTCAGCAGCTTCAGGCTAGGAGTCTCGTAATCCGAGAATAGATAGAAATTGAAGCGCCGCACTTTGTACGGGCAGTTATTCGAACAGTAGCGGGTGCCCACGCAGCGGTTGTAGACCATGTCGTTCAGGCCTTCGGCGCTATGGCTGGTGGCCTGCACCGGGCAGACCAGCTCGCACGGCGCATCCTCGCACTGCTGGCAGGGGACTGGCTGATTGTAGATCTGCGGGGCGTTGATGCTGCCGGTGTAGTAGGAATCGACGCGAATCCACTGCATGAGGCGTCCGCGGCGGACTTGATCCTTACCAACTACCGCGATATTATTCTCCGCCTGGCAGGCGACTATGCATGCACTGCATCCGGTGCAGGCGTTGAGATCGATAGACATGCCCCACGAGTAGCCCGGGTACTTCCAATCGCCATACATGGTGAGCTCGTGCGGCGGATTTTCGGCGGGTTCGTGCCCGAAGAGTTCGTGGACCGACTCGGGGTTCTTGATGTACTCGGCCAGCGTGCCGCTCTGGATGACGTTGCGGCGCGTGTCCAGCACGTGCTGCATCTGCTGACTGGCGAAGAGATAGCTGCCATCGGCCTTCGCCGCTTCGAGGCCGCTATCGTGCCACAGCGCGCTCGCGGTGCGCAGGCCGTAAGCGTTGAAGCCCACGCCGGTTCCGGTGTGGCCGGCCTTGGTGCGGCCATAGCCCAAGTGCAGCGTGACGGAATTGTCGGCGACGCCGGGCTGAATCAAAACCGGCGCGTGCAACGAATGACCCATGTAGCTGAGCTTCAGCATCTGGCCGGTGTCCACATCCAGCTTGTGCGCCGTGTCCGGACTGACCATGGCGGCGTTGTCCCAAGTGATTTTGGTCACCGGGCGCGGCATTTCCTGCAGCCAGCCGTTATTGGCGAAGCGGCCGTCGTAAACCGAGGCGTCGGGCCGGAAGACTACTTCGAGCTTGGCGGAATCGGTCGCAGGCGCCGGCGTTATCCCACCGGCCTTGGCGGACAGGCTCTTCACCGGCAGCGCGGAATTGGCGATCACGCCATCGTGTACCGAGCGCCGCCACCATGTGTCGAAATCTGCGCCCTTGTGTTGATTCGCCCAATAGCCTTTGACGATTTCGAGGCTCCCGCGCAGCGGAACGTCGGTGAACATCGCCAGAATTTCATTGGCGGAGCGCCCGCCGTAGAGCGGCTCGATGAGCGGCTGTTGCAGCGCGACCGTGCCATCGTAACCGCGCGAATCGCCCCACGATTCCAGGTAATGAGACTCGGGCAAACGCCACTGGCAAATTTCCGAAGTCTCGTCCTCGTAAAGGCTCAGATGCATGCGTAGCGCGGCCTTGCTGAGGCGCTCTTTCATGCCAAGCTCGACCGGCGAATTGAAGACCGGATTGCCGCCGACGATGAGCAGCAGATCCACCGCGCCGGAATCGAGATCGTGAACCAGATCCTGCAGCGAGGCTAACTGATCCACGGCATTCGGTTCCAGCGGATCGGTATGGAAAACCGTTTTGCCGCCATTGCCCAGCGTGTCGTTCATAGCATGCGCCAGAGTGTGGACATTCGCGGACTGCTGATCGCCCGGAATGACCACGCTCGCGCCCTTATTAGCCTGCAGGTCGCGGGCGATAGCAGCAGCCCAGCGGGCGAACTCGGCATTGCCGCTGGCCACTCCGCCGGCAACGCCCAGCGCCGCGGCCAGCTCCAAAGCAAAAGTCTCGACGTCCGCCGCGCGCATGGGGAAGCGATGATCGGCCTTGCTTCCAGTGGCGGTGGGAAAAGGCTCGGCGGCATACAGCCGGTTCATGGTCTTCTTGTCGCCCAGCACGCGGCGGCGCGCCGAGAACTCACGCGCGTAGCGCATCGCGCCGGGTCCGGAGGACAGGAAATCGGAATCGAGCGATACCACTACGTTGGCATTCAGCAGGTTGTAATACGTGTTGGCCGGGGCGCCGAACGCCGCCATGGCCCCGGCGCGGGCGGTGTGCGCTCCGGCGGGCTCCCACTGGTGCAACTTCGATTCGGGGTACAGCGTCTTAATGGAACTGAGCAGATCGGCGGTGGTGGGCGAGGTGATGGTCTCCGTCAAAATCCGCAGACCGCCGCCCTTCTTGGCCTGCTGCGCCGTCAGCAGCCCGCGCAACGAGCTATAAAATCCAGCCCACGTAGTCACTTCGCCTTCGAATAGCAAGGCGCGCGAACGGTCGGGGTCGTAAAGCTGCAGCACGGAAGCCTGCGAATACGCATCGCAAGCGCCCAGCGAGCCGGGATGCTCGGGATTTCCCTCGATCTTGGTAGGCCGGCCTTCATGGCTCTCGGCGAGAACGCCCGTCGAAACGCCGCTGATTGAAGTCGCCGTAGCATAAAACAGCGGCCTTCCCGGAATCAGCTCTTCCGGCTGTTGAATATACGGCGTGATGTATTCGGGTGGCTGCCGCGTGCACGCGGTAAGGCCGCCCAAGGCCAGCGAGGCGCCCATCAGCTTGAGGAAGTTGCGGCGCCCTTCGGCGGCGTCCTCATCTTTCTCCCATCCAACAGCCTGCTGCGGAAATTCGCGCACCAGCAGATCCTGGAATTCGGGCGTAGCGGCAAGGTCGTCGAGACTGCGCCAATAATCGCGCCCTCGCGCTCCTTCGAGCCGCGCACGCACGGCGGCGATATCCAGCTTCTTACGTAAGTCGCTCATCTTACTAGTTCGATCATCGGTGGCAAGTAGAACAGCTAGTCAGCACGCGCACGTCGGGAGTGTTGTATTGAGTCATGAGTTGGGCGCCGATCTCTTCCTGGTCGCCCGGCGGAACGTAACCCATGGTGGTGATCTCACTGCGTGGCCGCAAAACCCTTTGCGGATTGCGGTGGCAAGCGAGACACCAGCTCATCTCCAGGCTATTGGCCTTCCACATGAGCGGCATCTTGTCCACGCGGCCGTGGCAGCTCTCGCAGCCGACTCCCTTGCTGACGTGAATGCCGTGGTTGAAATACACAAAGTCCGGCAGATCGTGCACGCGCGTCCATTTGAGGGACTCGCCCGTGCGGTAACTGGCGCGGACCGGTTCCAGCGTGGGGCTGGTGTTCCAGATCTGCGAATGGCAATTGATGCAGGTCTTGGTGGGAGGAATATTGGCGAAGCTGGATTCCTCCACGGAAGTATGGCAATAGCGGCAATCGAGGCCTAAGGCGCCGACGTGGTGAGCGTGGCTGAATGGAACCGGCTGGTCGCGCGCCTCGTCCTGGCGCGTCTCATACGACCCGCGGTCCAGCTCGTAGCCGGCCCATGCGATGAAGCCGATGGCGCCGATGCCAAGGATGATCGACATCCGCGCATAAGCGTTTGCGCTGTAATGAAAAATTTGGGCCATGGCTTTAAGCGGCTCCCGGCCCGGCGGTCAGAGTTTTGTCTTGTCGCATTTCAGGATGAAAGCAACCCGTAACACATCTGCTGTTCTGGCGAAGAATCATTGTAAACGAATCCGAAGCCGAATCTCAATTGTTGTGCGAGATTCCTTGCAGATAAATTAGCCTTTCCGTTCCAAGAGGTACACGGCCTGCTCCGCTCGCGCATGACCGTCGGTACAAACGGCGAATCCGGGGGCGTCGCTTTTCCACAACGACGCGGCGCAGTATTCGCCGTCCTTACGCAATACGTAGAAACTCAACTCGACCAGCGCTAAACGCTTCTCATCATTATCGAAATTGCGCGCCACGCGTTTCAGGGCGTCGAGCGCGGCCTCCTTGGGAGACATGCCGTGCCGCATATTTTCTACAACTGTATGAGCTCCGGCGACACGCAGATTTTCTTCCCCGCGGCCGGTGGAACCGGCGCCGCCGACATCCTGATCGAGCCACAATCCGCCGCCGATAATGGGCGAATCCCCACAACGGCCCGGAATTTTCCACGCCATGCCGCTGGTCGTGGTGACGGTGGACATCTCGCCTTTTTCGTTCATCCCAATACAATTGATGGTCCCGTGGGGCGGATTGTAGGCGTAATCGACGGCTTGCGCCAATATGGCCTCCCGGACATGCGGGAAATCGCGGCGCAGATCTTCGAGCAGCCCGTGCTTCTGTTGGCTGGGAGGCGCATCGAGCCCAGGACCCCAATTGGTGTGGCCATTCTTGTCGCGCAGAGACCGCTTCCAGGCCAGCCAGGCGATGCGCGATTCTTCCGTGAGCAGATTCTCTTCCTCGAAGCCCTCGGCCTTGGCGAATCGCAGCGCGCCTTCGCCCACCAGGAACATATGGTCGGTATCCAGCAAGACGCGTTGCGCCACCTTCGATGGCGTCTTGATATTGCGGATCGCGCCCACCGCGCCCATGCGCCGCGAGGGGCCGTGGACGCAACTGGCATCGAGCTCCACTATGCCGTCTTCGTTGGGCAGTCCGCCGTAGCCCACGCTGTTGTCGCGCGGATCGAGCTCGACGATATTGACTCCGGCGATGACGGCATCGAGAGTGTCTCCGCCCGCTTTCATGACTTCGACGGCCTTGGCGCAGGCGTTGACGCCGCCATTGTTGCGGTTGGCGCTCGAAATGGCGATGAATTTGGGACGGGATTGGGCTTTGACGATGCGGATCATCGGGAATGCAGCGGCGCCCAGGATAGCGGCGCGGCGGCTGAAGGCGATGCTCATGTGTGGACCTTCTTGTAGAGAGAAAGACATTATGTCACAGGTGGGATGGGGGCGGGTGGGTTCTGCTTCGCAGCGCAGCCCATCGGGCCGCGCCACTCTGACCTACGGTCTTGCGGCGGCAAGCAAGAAATGCGCGTATCGAGTTGAAAACAATCGGGCGATTTACTTGGGGGAATGCGTCTGCGTGACCGTTAAGCGGGGCACACCCGCTTACACCGGTAATTTCAGTTCGACGGCCCACCACCATCATGGACTTCGCGCAGAAATTTCCGATAGGTTCCGTTGTTGTACGTGCTCCACGGTTGGAAACCTCTCTCTTGATAGAGCTGGTACGCAAAGTCGATGTTGGCCCGGCAATCCAACAAATCTCGCAGATTCAATCCGATCCGCTTCAAATGCACCGTATTGATCTGGAAATAGCCCCAATCGAGCGTTCCGTCGGAGTTGTAGTGATAGATCTCACACGCGCCCCGCGGATTCTCGGCGCGTTGAATGGCTAGGGCTACCCGGCACGCCGTGCCGAATTTGTTGCAGGCGTATTGCTGGTAGGCCGTCAAGCGATGGCCGAATTGATCGGCTTGAGCTTCCATGGCGTCTTCACCGGAAGTCTTGGCGGCGACCACGAGCGGCCACTGAAAGTGGATTTTCACCGGCGACTGAAGGCTGAATGCGTATCGCTCCCGCAGGATCAGGGATGCGAAGGCCGCGGACACTGCCGCAAGCAACACAACACCGGCCAATGCGGCGGAGATCGGCGATCCCGACGGACCAGCCCGCCTTCGACGGGGCCGCTTGGACGGCATCGGAAGCACGGCTTTGGTTCGGGCGCTCATATGGCGGCGCCAGTCGGGGACAGCGTCGTTGACGCAGAAAAACTAACAGGCGATCCTGAGGCGAATCGGCGAAAACGCATTACTACGCCAGATTACTACAGGGCTTGATTACTACAGAGCTTGGCCCACGAGATGACGCAGCGCGACAGGCGGCCAACATCATGTCGGGCCGGGCGGCGCCGCCTCGGGCAGTTGGTGAAATGCGTACGCATCCGTAAGAGAGTGATTTTCCGCAAAAGCACGGAACCACCCGGTCACGGAACTGGCCGGGAGTCGGAGGGGCAGCGCTGACGGTGCTTAACCGATCTGGGGAGCAATCGCCGAGATCGCCGGGTTGACAGACGAAACTAGCATGGCCCGGGGCGGGCCACCCGTGATGATGAAAAGTGGGCGGGGGCTTGACAGGTTCGCTAGGCTGGAAGTACTTGGGCTGTTCGTTTGAGGGGCTATTTTCGAGACAAAGCGTCTGTCCCACGTTGGTGCGCAAGGCTCTATCGCCTGCCAATTACGACTGCGCCCCGAAATCCCTGTTCCCTGAGGATTATAGGTCCTTCAATCGCCAGTTGCGGTATTCGATCTTCATTGGCCCGCCGACGTGCACCTGGACGCCGATCAGACCGTCCATCTTCCGCCCCGCAACATCGTCGTCTATGGTGACGCTCATCGCGCGCCCGTTCACCATGTGCATCAGCACATTGCCCCGAACAATAAGGTGAATCGAATTCCAGTCGCTTGTGATCAACGCAGCGAGATCGGTGTTGTCTCCAAGGCTCGAGAGTACGATCGGCGAGCGCGTTCCTGTCACATGGGTCACCTGGCCGCGCACTGCCAGGAAAAGGCGTCCCTTCTCTTCGTAGTTATTGCCGGTGTAGCGGTTCAGGCCGTCGATGTCGCATTGGTACCCGCGCATGGCGAACCGGTTGCCGGGCGTCACCGTGTCCGGAACCACCACGCTGCGATAGTTGATTCCGCTGTTGCCGCCGGATGTGATGCGGTAGTCGACCTTCAGCTCGAAGTCCTTCGGCGTCCCGCCGCGCCAGATGAGGAACGTATTGCTCTTGATGAGAGTGGACGGCGTGATTTCGCCGGTCATGACGCCGCCGGCGGCGCGCCAATATTTGGGATCGCCCTCCCAGCCGGCGAGTGTCTTGCCGTCGAAAATGGCCTTGAACCCCGGCTCGTCCCCGCGGAGCGCCTCTGGCCGGTCGCTTTGTTTCGGCACGTACGGGGTGGCAGGGCCCTGTTGAGCGGCCAGCGGCAGACCCGACAAGCCGCCGAGGAGGGACGCGAGGAAGCGCCGGCGTTCGGTTGTGACTATCGTACTCATTCGGTTGTAACCATCGTCTTCATTTTCGTCGCGCAATTCGAGCCGGATTTCAAGAGGATAGTAGCACGTCCCCGCCCGCCATGATCGATCAAGTATCGTGACCCGGCGATTCCGCAACCAAGTGGGGGAGCGTGTTCAAAACCTCGTGAAAGCTTGAAGACGCAAGCATTGGGGCGGAATGGGGTATTCGCGATGGAGGGTTTTTGGCTTGAGGGCGGGAAAAACTAAGGAAGAGGACACACCGCGGCGCCGGCCTGTGCCGGAAGGGAGGCTGGAATTGAAGAGCAGTTCGAAAGGAGCACGGAAGCGGTCACGGTGACAGGGCGGAGGGGATGAAGTCGTGGTAGATTTCCGTCTGGTCCAGCTCGCCGAGGTTGACCTCGATCCGCCGCCGCTTCATCTCTTTTCCGCCCCTAACAGCTCGCGAAACCGCCGGTGCAAGGGCAGCGCCAGCACCTGCTTGAGGGAACGGTTCGGCCGGTGGGTGAGATCGGCCTTGCCACGTCCCGTCGTCTCCCCCGACACTTTCCAGTTCGCCGCCAGATAACAGGTTCCGCGGAATGGCTCGGAGTCTACGAAGGTCTCCAGCCGATAAATCGGATGCGCATACAGGGCTTCCCGATCGGCGGAGATCCGCGCCGCCATGCGTCCCAAAATGTACGCCGCCAGGTGCGGCGCTTGCACCCACGGCAGAATCGGAAATCGCGTGTTGCAAGCGATCAGATGCAGGTTCATGGCGCCTTTTATATTTGCCGGGGTCGAGCGGGAGAATCCCGAAAACGTATGAGCACCCGTGGCATGTGCCGTTCTATGCCGATCTATGCCGATCTGCTGAAGCTTGGGGTTTATCCTCGAATTGAATTATCATGTGTTGCATTCGCGCCATGACAGAAACCTCTCCATCCCTCGCCAATCCGGGCTTCGACCGCTCGCGGTTCCTTTGGGTTTTGCTGATCCTTTTCGCCGGCAGCGGATGCGCGGCGCTCATCTACGAAATCGTGTGGTTCCAATTGCTGCAGTTGGCCATCGGGTCCACCGCGGTGTCGATGGGTTTCCTGCTGGCGAGCTTCATGGGCGGATTGTGCATCGGCAGCGTAGGTTTTTCGAAACTCAAGCTGGGTGGCATACACCCGCTGCGGATTTATGCGGCGCTCGAAGCGGGCATTGCCCTGTGCGGGTTCCTGGTGCTGGCGGGGCTGCCGCTGCTCGACCGCATCTACTTTGCAGGCGCGGAGAGCGGCATGCCGGGGATGCTGATGCGCGGGCTGCTTTCCACCATCTGCCTGCTGCCGCCGACCATACTGATGGGCGCGTCGCTGCCGGCCATCGTGCGCTGGATTGAAACCACGCCGCGGGGCGTCGCATGGTGGGGAGTGCTCTACGGCGGCAACACGGCGGGCGCGGTGTTCGGGTGTCTGCTGGCGGGCTTCTATCTGTTGCGGATCTACGACACGGTGGTGGCTACTTACGTGGCGATGGCGGTCAATCTGGCGGTGGCCGCGGCGAGTTACCTGGCGGCCGGGCGCGTGCCGGCGCACGATGGCGCGGCGGCCCTCGAACCCGCGCCGGTTTTGGCGTTGCCGGTGGAATCGCGGTGGCCGGTGTACGTGACCATCGGGCTTTCGGGCGCGAGCGCTCTGGGCGCCGAAGTGGTATGGACGCGTCTGATGGGCATGTTGATGGGCGCGACGGTGTATGTGTTCTCGATCATCCTCTCGGTGTTCCTGATTGGCATGGCGCTGGGGAGCTGGATCGGGTCCTACGTCTCGCGGATCGTGCGGCCGCGCCTGGCGCTGGGCTGCAGCCAGTTGCTGCTGGCGCTCGGAACAGCGTGGAGCGCGTATATGATCGCCGGCTCCCTTCCCTATTGGCCCATCGATCCGTTTCTGGCGATCAGCCCGCTGATGACGTTCCAGCTCGATATGGCGCGCTGCTTGTGGACCATTCTGCCACCGGCGCTGCTATGGGGAGCCAGCTTCCCGCTGGCCATGGCGGCGCTTGCGGCGCCGGGTGAGGACCCCGGACGAGTCTCGGGCGACGTCTACGCCGCGAACACGCTGGGCTCCATCGCCGGGGCGCTGCTAACCAGTTTGATTTTAGTTCCGTGGATCGGCACCACCAACTGCGAAAAGCTGCTGGTGCTGGCGCCGGCCGTGAGCGCGTGGTTCCTGCTGGGTCCTTATCTGAAGGAAAGCCGGTCGCAATTGATGACGGCGGCGGTGGTGGCGATTACAGTCCTGGTTTGCGTGCTTGCCAAGGATATGACGCCGATTCCGGGCGAAGTGATCGCGTATGGGCGGCGGATTGCGACTTACGTGAACAAGGCGCAGATACTCTACACGGTGGAGGGCCGGAACTCATCGGTGGCGATTTCGAAGTGGGCCGACGGCGCGACTGAAGTGGACGTGAACGGGCACGTGGAAGCCACCACCGAGCCATACGATATGAAGCTGCAGCGCATGGTGGGGCACCTGCCGGCGCTGCTGCATCCGCATCCGCGGTCGGTGCTGGGGATTGGGTTCGGCGCGGGCGTTTCCGCGGGCACTTTCACGCGCTATCCCACCATAGAGAAGATCACGGTGTGCGAAATTGAGCCGGTGATTCCGCCCACTTCGACGCGGTACTTCGCCACGCAGGATTACGACGTGTACCACAATCCGAAAACGCGCGTGATCTTCGACGATGCGCGGCACTATCTGCTGACCACCACGGAAAAGTACGATGTGATTGCGTCCGATCCGCTGGATGTGTTCGTGAAAGGGACGGCGGCGATTTATTCGAAGGAGTATTTCGATTCGGTTAAGGCGCACCTGAATCCCGGCGGCATGTTCACGCTGTATGTGCCCCTGTACGAAAGCGACGAGCGCACGGTCCGCAGCGAGCTGGCGACATTCTTCGAATCGTTCCCCGCCTCCACGGTATGGGCGAATACCATCGACGGGCGCGGATACGATTTGGTGTTCATGGGGCAAGTGGACCCGTTGGTGATCGATCTGGACGTTGTGGGCGAGCGGTTGAGCCGGCCGGATTACGCATTGGTGGCGGAATCGCTGCGGGGCATCGGAGTAAACTCGGAGATCGACTTATTCGGAACTTTCGCGGGCCAGCGATCGGACTTGAGCCGGTGGACGGCCGGAGCGGAGATCAATCGGGACAAAGATCTGCGTCTGCAATATCTGGGCGGATGGGGAATCAATTCGCGGCTCGAGGATGTTATCTACCGGCGAATGCTGAGTTACCGCGAGATGCCGCGGAAAATGTTCACAGGGTCGCCCGAGCGGCTTATGGCTCTCTCGCGAGCGTTGCAGGAAGGCCGGTAACGCATGGCTTAAGGAGCCGCTCTGCGCATTTCAGACCCAACCGAATCCTCACGCGCGCGGCTCGGTATGCGATTTTGACAGATCCGCGACCCGTGAGTAAGCGGTTGGCGCCTTCGAAACATTTGGTCCCCTTATTGTTTTGCGGCCCCTAAAGCTCCGCTCAGACATGCGTAACCGGGCCGCTGTCGCATTCTTGATCGCGCCGATCGCCCTGCAGGTTGCCTGGGCGGCGTCGTATCGCCCGCCGCCCGATTCAAACGGGGGCTGGAGAACCCTCACCGGCGAGAGTTCGGACAAGTTACTCAATGGCCCCAGGCTCTACTGGTACAGCGGTGCGATCGCAAAAGAAATTGCGGCGAAACCGTAGGCGTAGTCGAGGCCCGATGCCGTGAAGGGCGTCTGCGTCGTTGCGTTTTCAACGTTCAGACTTCCCATTCCCGCCGGCAGCCCCAGCAAGACGTAGGACGGAATCGTGAACTGCCCCGCGCCCACCGCCGCATAGCAGAAAAAGCCCGCGGAGACGATTCCGTTCGCGCCATTTGCGGTTGCCGGGGAACTCGAGCTTCCGGAAATCAAAACGTAACTATTGGGGGCGCCTCCGCTCCACGTCACGGTCGCCCCCTGCGACCGGTTCACCGACGTGATGGCGTTCATATTGGTCCAGGTCAGGGGATTCGAATACTTCACCGTTGCGGTAAATGCGCCGACGTCCTTGCCGCCGGTTCCGGTGAAGACGAACGATCCGCCGGCCGCGGGAATAAACCCGGTTGGCAGTTGAGTGTCGTAGGCTCCCGGTAGGGATGCGATCGGATTCACCGGCTGCGTTCCGGACGGCCCGGTCACGGTGATGGTTCCCGCGTCAAGAGCGGTTGTGGTTGCCCCCGTAGTTGTGGTCGTCCCTATGGCAACGGTCTGGCCTGATACGTAGCAGCTTCCAATTGAATTCAGGCCCCCGCCGTTGGCCGATTCCGCGCCGCTGACCAGGACAAAATCCCCGCCCGCGCTGCTTTGCGCCTGCCCCGAGGATGTCTCCTGAGAGATCTGCACGGACCCGGATCTATAACTACCCCCGCTCAGACTGATGCCCTGGCCGCTGACCCCGAGGATGGGGTCTGCGCACGCGCCGCCCCCCATATTCACGGGAACGCTCACCGTATTGCTGACAACGCTTCCGCTCACCGCCACGATCGATACTCCGCATCCGGGCTGAACCGATGCCGGGATGATCACGTCGAGCTGATTCAAGCCGGGATATCCGGACGAGCCTTGATACAGAATGGTTGCCTGTACCCCGCCGATGTAAATCTGCAAGGGAACATTCACGGCGTGGGGCGGCGATGTGAAGACAGTGTCGCTATCCGCCGTATCCGCCCCCAGGCCCGATGCCCAAAGCACAATCGTCTGCCCCGGACTCGCCGAGTTGGCGTAATTGAAAAGAGCCCCCGAAGTCGAGTCGGTCGCCACTCCGAGACCCGTCCCGGAGCCGTAATACGTGTCGAATCCGAGAGCGGTCGAAACCACCTGCATGGCCGCCGCCGAGCTAGTCGCGCCGTTGTAAGTCACCGTGATAGTTCCCGTGCCAACCGGCGTCGACGATGGCAGCACTGCCGCGATCTGCGTTGGAATCGCGTAGTACATTCCCGGATGAGTGGTGACGCCGTTGACCGTGACTGAAATGCTGGCCCCGTTCAAGGTTGTCGGTATCCCCGATCCGGCGCTCGATTGCAGCACCGCGGCGCCCGGATTCGCCAGGTCGGTTCCTTTGACGATGAATAAGCTGCCGGGCGCAATTCCGTAGTTCGGCAGGCCCGGCAGAAGATAGCTGTAGTTGTTCTGGACCCCCGTGATCGCAGGCCCGGTGGGCGCGCTGGCCGCTCCATAAGTCAAATATTGAAGCGTAACCGAAGTTGCACTGATCGCGGTGACCAGGACCTTCGCATAGTTGCCGCCATTCGTCAGCACGACGATAACATCTCCCACCCCAGCCGGCATGGGAAGGTTCGACAGACCCGGCGCGTTAGCTTCCAAGACCGGTAGGGTGTACGTGTTGAAACCAAACAACTCAATGGGGCCGACATCAACTGCTAACGCTTTGCCCTGAGCAGTAAGCTTGCCTCCGCTAAACAAAAGGTCGCCGCCCGAACTGGAGGTGGCGCCCGTATCCAGACTCAGCGCGGAGTTAGCCGTTAAAGTTACGATGCCGCTCAGATCTGCCCAAGCAGCGACGGGGATCATCAACAGCAGGGCGCCCAAAGCGGCGCGGTTCCATAGATTCGACATGGTTATTCCCGATGGCCGGAATTTCTATCTGTAGCTTCCGTCTTCAAAATAGTATACAACCGATTTTGTGGGGTGGGCCCATGGCCTGCCCAGTCCCGGGCCGCTCCGAGCGCCCGGTCTTCGGGCAACAATCCGTGAGTGAGACTGGCCTCACAGGGGCGGCCACCGGTCTGACCATGGATCATAGGCTCTGCCATCAGCCCCGCCCCAATCGTCGTATCCAGTCATTCGTGCCGCAACGCAGCCATTTGATCCACTTTAGTCGCTCGCCGCGCCGGAATGTAGGCGGCGAGACACGCGCCCGAGATTAGCGACACGTTAACCGAAGCAAAAGTTACGGCATTAGCCGCGGTAACTCCGTCCCGCACGCCGGGGACGTCCCCCGGGCGCGACGGGGTCTTCATGAAATTTCGCTGGCCGAAGGCCCTCCCAACTGGCCGGAAGGCCTGGGCCAGTGACAGGCCATGAGGCCTGTCCCACTGATTATCGGGTAATATTCCGCAGGTGGTCCACACTGTATAACTTCGCGAGTAAGTCATAGTCCTGAATCGGCCTGGAAGCCGCCGGCGGCACATACAACGTGAACCCGGAGTGTATCTCCCCCGCATATTGGCCCATGTCTTCCAGCGCAAACCGGAAAATCGCGGGCGGCAGAATGGGGTGCGGTGAGCAGTAAATGGCCGCCACCTCATGCTGCGGCGGATAAAATTGCCGTAAGTGGGCGGTGAATCGGGAAAACCGCTCGGGCCGCGACACCCGCATGCTGTGCAAGCAGGTTTCTACCGGCCCAATCTGCCAGATTATCGCCGGCACGTCGGGCTGCAAGGGCCGGCGCCGCAGCAGCAGGTCGGTGGCCTCGTACATCTGCACCCCGTGTACCACCGGGTCCAGCCGCAGATCGGCCAGAATCGTGTCAATGGCTGAGATGCCTGGTAAAACAGTGACCTGTAACTCGAGCGCGTGGGCCAATTCGAGAATCAGGAACGGCGGGTGCGCGGCGATCAGCGGGTGTCCGTGGATGGCGAAAGTAACTGGCGGATGATCGAGCGCCGCATCAACCACACACACGGCCATGTGTTCGTAAGCGTTGACCCGCGGCCTCCCTTCGGAGTAACTCCGCTCGTAAAGCGGCGTCACTCGCGGACAGAGGGTCTCAAGGAAGGGCTTGGTGGCTACTCCCGTGTCCAGGAAGAGAACCTCGCGCGACCGCCTTATGGCCGCCTCCACTTCGCGGGTGGTCTGTGCGACGGTTTGCAAACCCAGTCCGGCGATATAGAGGGCGGTCATCGCACGTCCCCGCCCCGCAGCGCGTGCATCAGCTCGATCAGTCTGCCGTATCTATCTTCGCCGGCAGCGCTGCGCACCGCGGCTACGGCCGCCTGCACCTCGACCGAGCCGAGATCGCTTCCAAACGGCGGCGTCCCCGGCCTGCCGGAGGATTCCGGCGGAGGCGGCGCGGTCACATTGGATGATTGCCGAAGCGAGGCGCTGAGTCCGACTTGCGGTTTGCCATCCTGATCTGGCAGTTGCACCGCGGAGACTTGAATCACCGCATGCAGCGGCGTCAACGGCTGGCCGGGAAGCGCGGCGCCTTGCGGTATCGGGAGCGCCGCCGGATCGGCTCCCTCAGCCAGCGGATTCACCCACACCGCATAGGCGAACGTGGTGAGCTGGCCGTTCTCGTATTGCGCGCAGGGAACCAGTGTCAGCGCCAGCGAAATGCCGGGCAGCGTGCGCGCTTCCACTACGGCGTGAGGCTGCGGCGCGGCCGCGGATGCTTGCCGCGCATCACTGTGCGCTTCACTGGAAGACAGTTCCCGCTGCTGTGCCAGCGCGACGCCGAAGAGATGCAGCATGCGCTGATCGGGCCGGCGCAGCAGGTCTTTCTCCGGCTCGGTAAGGTCGAAGTCCTGAAAAGTCTCTTCCGGGGATTCGAGGAGGCGCCGGCATAGGTCCGCATCCATTGCCGACGCGATGAGCAGTTGGGATACGCCGGGCTTCGTTCCGCTGGGGCGTGGGAGCATTCCGATGTTTCCCGATTCTATCGAACAGTTGCGCCTTTTGTCAGTCTCGTGCATCCTATGTTTATAACCCACGGAGGCAAAATGTCCCTTCGACCCGTCAAGCGTCTCATCAAGTCCAAGCCAACCCGCGAAGGCGCGGGCGTGCATCTGCGCCGCGCGTTCGGCTTCGGCA
Organism: Bryobacterales bacterium; assembly: GCA_003135055.1. Taxonomy (GTDB): domain Bacteria; phylum Acidobacteriota; class Terriglobia; order Bryobacterales; family Bryobacteraceae; genus PALSA-243. The sequence goes on from PLDF01000499.1 coordinate 83,499, forward strand.
ATACGTCCGAGTTCGACCCGTTCCTGCTTCTCGACGATTTCCGCAACGATGTTCCCGAAGACTACCTGGCCGGCTTCCCGTGGCACCCGCACCGCGGCATCGAGACCGTCACCTATGTCCTCGCCGGAACCGTGGAGCACGGCGATAGCATGGGGAACCGCGGCGCCATCGCCGCCGGCGACGTCCAGTGGATGACCGCCGGCAGCGGCATCATCCATCAGGAGATGCCGAAAGGCGACCAATCGGGCCGGATGCATGGATTCCAGTTGTGGGCGAACCTGCCCGCATCGCTCAAAATGACGGCGCCGCGCTACCAGGAGGTGAAGGCGCCCGACATCCCGGAGATCACCGACGACGATGGAACGCACGTCCGCGTTGTCTGCGGAAGCTTTTGGGGCAAGTCCGGTCCCGTGGATGGAATCGCCGCCGACCCGGTCTACCTCGATGTGTCGATAGCTCCTGGGCGGCGCAAGACGCTGCCCGTAGAGACCACTCGCCACGCCTTCGCATACGTATTCGCGGGCGGCGGGAAATTCTGCAACGCGTCCGGCCCGCTGGCGGTGCCGACCGAAGGCGTCGGATGGTCGGACACCTCTCTTCCCAAGGAGGCGGACAACCGTTCGCTGGTGCTCTTCGACCGCGGCGATGAAGTCGCTGTGCAAGCCGGTGACGAGGGGATCCGTTTCCTGCTTGTGTCGGGAAAGCCGCTGGAGGAGCCGGTGGCGTGGTACGGCCCGATCGTGATGAACACGCAGGAGCAGCTTCGGCAGGCGTTCGACGAGTTGGACGAAGGGACGTTCCTCAAGAAGTAGGTCAGCCTTCTGCTGGAGCAAGCCGAAGTTGTGCGGGGCGGATTGGGAAGGTGGACTTAACTCCAGCGGGCGGACTAACAATCCGCCGCGGGTTAACAACCTGCCCCGCCTAGCGGCAAGCCGCAAATTGTGCAGGCCCTTCTGCGGCGTTGTATTCGCTGCAAGCAGGCCGGGCCCAGCGGGCGCCCGAATCGGCCGCGGGTTTTGAAAACCTGCCCCACATCGGCAAATCTTCGCAGGCTGCGAAGAAACTGATTGCAGTAACACATAGCCGCGAGCGCGGACGGCGCTCAGGTCACGCGTGCAGCTCATTTTTTATACCATCGGAATGTCTCATGAAACCTCGAAAGACCTTACTGATAGGCTGGGATGCCGCCGACTGGAAGCTGCTGAATCCGTTGATCGAAAACGGCGAAATGCCCGTATTCGGCCAACTGATCGAGCGCGGAGTGCTGGCGGATAACATCACCCTCGAACCGATACTTTCCCCGATGCTCTGGAACTCGATCGGGACCGGAAAACGCGCGGACCGGCATGGAATTCTGGGCTTCACCGAGGTGGACCCGGAGAGCGGCAGGGTGAGGCCAGTCAGCAGTACTTCGCGCCGCTGCAAGGCGCTGTGGAATATCCTCTCGCAAAGCGGATTCCGCACCAACGTGGTGGGCTGGTTTGGCGGCCATCCCGCGGAGCCCATCCGCGGCGTGTGCGTTTCCGACGCGTTCGCGCGTGCGTTTGCGCGCAAGGGCAAGCCTTGGCCCCTGCTGCCCGGCACGGTTCATCCGGAATCGCTTGGCCCGGTACTGGCGCCGTTTCGCATCCGGCCCGAGGAGATAGACGCGGAGACGCTGCGGCTCTTCGTGCCTCAACTGGCGCGCGCCCGCGATTTGAAACCCGGCGTGCTGTCGACGCTGGCGAAGATTCTTGCCGAGTGCTTCACTACCCATGCGGCTGCCACGTGGGTGATGGAGAACACGGAGTGGGATTTCATGGGCGCGTACTATATCGGCATCGACCACTTCTGCCACGCGTTCATGAATTACCATCCACCCAAGCCGGAGTGGATCGATCAGGAGAGTTTCGACCTGTTCCACGACGTGGTGAGCGCCGGCTATCGTCTGATGGACCTTTTCCTGGCGCGGCTGCTGCAGCTTGCGGGCCCCGAAACCACCGTGATGATTGTCTCCGACCACGGGTTCCACAGCGACCATCTGAGGCCGCGGGAGATTCCCGACGTTCCCACCGGCCCCGCCACGCAGCACCGGCCGCTCGGAATTTTCGCGCTGGCGGGCGAAGGAATACGGCGCGACGAGCGCATCTACTCGGTCAACCTTCTCGACATCGCGCCCACCGTGCTGGCGTTGTTCGGACTTCCCGCGGGAGAAGACATGCCGGGACGCGTGCTGGCGGAGGCTTTCGAGACCGCACCCGCGCTCGACCGGATTCCAAGCTGGGAAACGGTGGAGGGCGAAGACGGGCGGCATCCGCCGGGCTTCAACATGCCGGTGGAGAATGCCGATGAGCTGCTGGAGCAGTTCGTGGCGCTGGGCTATATCGATCCGCAACCGCCGGGACTCGAGCAGGCCGCGGCAAGTTGCGAGCGCGAGCGCCAATGGAACCTGGCGCGGGTTTATACTAGCACGTGGCGTTTCGCCGAAGCGCTGCCGCTGCTCGAAGAGCTGCGCGCGGGCACGCCGGAGCGGCCGGATTTCGCGCTGGCTCTGGCCGATTGCCAGTTGCGTCTGGGGCTGGCCGATGAGGCGCGGTCCACCGCCGAAAATGCCATGAGCGATCGCGGCGATTCCGCGGTGGCGCAGTATGTGCTGGGCAAGATCGCGTTCGAGCAGCGCCGGTACGCCGAGGGCCTGGAACATTTCCTGGAAGCCGAGCGGCGTCATCCCAGGCTGCCCGACCTGTGCAACCGCATTGGCTTCGCCTACCTGAAATTGCGTAAGTGGAACGATGCCGGGCGGGCATTCGAGAAAGCGCTCGAAATCGATCCGCATAACGCGGTGGCGCACCAGGGGCGGGCGCGCGTGGCGCTGCGGCAGCGGCGCTATGAAGACGCGGCGCAATCGGCGCTGACCTCCGTGGCCTGCCGTCACGATCTGCCGCCCTCGCACTTCTGGCTGGGGATGGCGCTGCTGCCGCTGGGCCAGCGCGAGCGAGCCATGCAGGCATTCGAGACGGCGCTTTCGTTTCAGCCTCCGCTACGCATTGCGCACCGCATGCTGGCGCGTCTTCACGGCGATACGCCGCGGGGCCGGGCGCACCGCGAGGCGGCCGCGGACTTCGTGCGCACACAGAAGCGGCGGCTTCAGCAACTCGAATCCGTCCGGCAGGAAGCGCGGCATCGCGCCATCGATCGAATGGAAGCCCGCGCCGAAATCGGGCAATCCGCGCCGGGCGAAGCGCCGTCGCTTGAATTCGTGGTGGTTTCCGGACTGCCGCGCAGCGGCACGTCGCTGATGATGCAGATGCTGGCGGCGGGCGGCCTGCCGGTGATGACCGATGGCCGGCGCTCGGCCGACCTCGACAATCCGGAAGGCTACTTCGAGTGGGAAGCCATCAAGCAGGTAGGGGCGCATCCCGAGATCCTGCGGGAAGCCGCGGGCAAGGCGATCAAGGTGATCTCAATGCTCTTGCCCGCGCTGCCCGCGCGGCACCGCTACAAGGCGATCTTCATGGACCGGCCGGTAGAAGAAGTGGCGGCGTCGCAATGGAAGATGATTGAGAACCGGGAGGCCGCGCATCCGGGCGCAAGCCGCGAAAAGATGGCGGAGATGCTGCGCGATCATCGCGAGCAGATTCTGTACGGGCTGAAAAACGCGAAGTACTTCAGCCTGCTGGTAGTGGATTATCCGGCGCTGGTGCGCGCGCCGGATGAGTGGCTGAAACGGATTCACGAGTTTGTCGGCGTGCCGCTCGATGTAGAGGCGATGCGCGGCGCGATCCGGCCGGGGTTACACCGCAACCGGTAAAGTAAAGCTCGAATAGTGCCAGAGGATGTTGGCAATGTACTCGATGGATTCGACGGGCATATCTGCGACGGCTGGCTGGCGAAGGTTCTTTCGACGGGGCTTGAAAGAGCAGGCGGAACGACAGGCGGAGCAGCCCGGGGAGGGCCGGCCATGGGGCGAATGCAAATCGCCGAACCAAAGCCGGCTTGCCGGGACTAACCCGCTGAAAGCCGTTCCCGATAGGGTGGGGGTACCCTCGTCTCAGTCGAAGAAGCCGCGATCCTCGTCCTGCAGGCGCGATTTAGCTGCCTGAATATTGAACGTAACACCGAGACCCGGCCGGTCCCAAACGTCGATGAAGCCTTGTTTCATGATCGGGTCCGGCAACCCGTCCACAATCTGATACCACCACTCAGGCTGGCCCACGGGATACTCGAAGGCGATGTAGTTTTGCGGCAAGGCGGCCGCCAACTGAACATGCGCGGCGAGCCCGATAAGCCCGTCGAAGATTCCGTGGGGAGCGATGAGGATGCCGTGGAGATCGGCGTATTCCGCGATCCACTTCGTTTCCGCCAATCCGCCGACATCTTCCGGGTCGGGGCCGACAACGTCCACAGCCTGTTTTTCGATCAGATCCTTGAAGTTCTGGCGGAGGTAGATCTCTTCTCCGGTGTGAATCGGGATCGACGTACTTTGCTTTACGTCCCGAAAAACTTGGGCGTCGGGGTAAGGCATGTAGTCGCCCGTGATCAGGTCTTCGAGCCATGTGATGTGGAGCGGTTCGAGAGCGCGCGCAAACCTGATCGCATCCTTTACCGTCCAGCCCGGTCCGCAGTCGAGAGCGAGCCCGATTTCATCGCCCAGGACTTTCTTCATGGCTTCGACGCAGGCGACGACAGTTTCGATGCCGCGTTCCGTCAGCAGACCACGATCGGAGTGCGGCGCTCCCGTCCGCGGTTCGTCGTACCATCCGTCGGACATGGCGCGCATCATCGCCGGATTGTGAAAGCCGACTGCCTGTTTGATCAGCGTGAAGCCCTCTTTGGCTTCTTTCATTTTGGCCGTGTTCTCGGCGTAGTCTTGCGGCGTTTGGCCGGTCATGGGGAAACGGACGCCTCCGTTGTAGGCGCGGACGCGGTTGCGGATCTTCCCGCCAAGCAGTTTGTATACCGGCACTCCGGCTACCTGCCCGGCGATGTCCCAGAGAGCGATTTCGATCGCGCTCACGGCCGAACCCCAGGGCTTGAACGCACCCAGCCGACGGATCTTCAGCATAACCCGCTCGACGTCCGTGGGGTCTTCGCCGAGAATATAGTCCTTATAAAAAAGCACCATCGGCTTGAGATACGGTTTGGCGGATTCGGCTTGACCGTACCCGGACACGCCCTGATCGGTGACGATGCGAACTACCGGGTTGCGGCCGATGATTGCGCACCTGAGGTCAGTGATTTTGATAGATCCGCGCCCCGTCCGCTTTTCGGGGAGCGACAGACGGCCGCTCTGCTGAGCCGCAAGCGACGTTGCGGCCGCTGCCCCCGAGAGCGATCCGAGAAATCCTCTTCGCGTCCAATTAGCCATGAGTTCCTCCCGCTAAAAAACATCTCAAACCAAGTCTGCCTCCCGATCCCCTCGCGAGGCAAGTCGTCGAGGGGCCAGAGGCTTATCTGGTTATATCAGGCGCAGCATGGCCTCGCCCGATAGCTTACTGAATCACCCCGCCGAATCACGGGCAATCGTAAACGCCCCTCCGGATCAAGCGCTGCATCAGAAGCGGTGCGGCCATGTTGCCTGAGTACATGGCCGCATCACAAGAGCGATCTCGGCTGCCGCAGTTCCCCGCCGGATTGCCGGCTTACCGGGAGTAATCCGAAAGAAATCCGGAGCGGCCGGAGTCTCGGCAAGGTCTCTCCGGCAGCAATTCAGGCAGCCGTGACGAAAACTCGTCCTGGGCGACGAGCCCGTGGCCTGTTGCGGATGATAATCTCGACATCCTGGTTGAGCGACGTAAGGAACCGCATTAATCGCTCCACGGAGAAGCCATCCAGGCGATATTTCGAGAGAGCCGAAACTTTGGGCTGATTGACGCCCAACAACGCCGCTGCCTTTCCCTGCGATAACCCGCGGCGGTGCACGACATCGTTGATCGCTATGGCCAGACGGACCTTCGTCTGCCGTTCGCCGGCGGTCTTTGCCGCCGGTGGTTTCCCCGCCCCCCAATCCCATTACAATGGTCGTTGCCCGTGCCCCTATGAAACGCGTCGTCACCGCTTCCGACATTCCGCCCGCCGGCGATCTCCACATCCCGCTCGGCAGCATCGTCACGCCCTCGGCGCGCGAAACCGCCGCCACGCGCGGCGTCCGCATCGTCGAGCTTCCCGCCGATCAGATCGTCACCATCGCCGCTCCCACCAAAACCATTGCCATCGGCGCCGATCACGGCGGCTTTCGTCTCAAGGAAGCGCTCAAGCCGCTCCTCGAAAGCCTCGGCCTCGAAGCCCGCGACGTTGGCGTCTATGAAGAAAAGCCCGCCGACTATCCCGATATCGCTCTCGCCGTAGCCCAACTGGTCGTCTCCGGCGCCGCCACGCGCGGCATCGCCATCGATGGCGCCGGTATCGGTTCGTCCATGGCCGCCAACAAGGTTCCGGGTATCCGCGCGGCGCTATGTTATGATAGGGCTTCAGCCAGAAATAGCCGGGAACACAATGATTCTAATGTGCTTACTCTCGGCGCCCGTCTCCTGACCCAAAGTCAGGCGGAAGACGTGCTGCGCACCTGGATCTCAACGCCTTTCGCCGGCGGACGTCATCAGGCCAGGGTGCAGAAGATCCTCGATATTGAGCTGCAATACTCCAAAAAGGCATCCTCGTGACGCAAGCGGAACTCGATAGTTTAGTGGCGCAGATCGGCGAGGAAATCCTCGCGCGCGTCGGTACGCCCCAGGTCGGTGGCGCGGGGCCATGCCCTGCGAACCCCGAGGAAATCCTCGCGCGTGCGGGCAATCTCCAATCGCTTCCTGGTGGCAAGGAGGGACTCAATCTGCCCGACCAGGTCTGCCCCGGCTGCCAGCAGCGCTGCCCGCAAACCTGCGCGCGCAACACCAAACAGATCATCGCCGCCGGCGCCGACCGCGTTTCCGCCAGCGATCGCTTGACCAAGATCGATCCGGCCATCGCCGCGCTCATCGATCACACCATCTTGAAGGCCGATGCCACGCGCGCCGACATTGTGAAAGTGTGCCGGGAAGCGCGTCAGTATACCTTCGCCAGCGTGTGCGTCAACCCCTATTGGGTCCCGCTGGTGCGCGCGGAGCTCGCCGGCTCGCCCGTCAAGGTCTGCACCGTGGTCGGTTTTCCTCTCGGCGCCACCAGCACCGAATCGAAAGTCGCGGAGACCGCCGCCGCCGTCCGCGATGGCGCGCAGGAAATCGACATGGTGATCAACATCGGCGCGCTCCGCTCGGGCGATCGGGACGCCGTACGCTCCGATATCGGGCAGGTGGTCCGCGCCTCGCACCAGGGCCGCGCCATCGTGAAAGTGATTATCGAAGCTTCGCTGCTGAAGGACGAGGAGAAAGTGCTTGCCTGCCAGCTCGCCAAGCAGGCCGGCGCCGATTTCGTCAAGACCTCCACCGGCTTCAGCACCGGCGGCGCCACCGCGCACGATATCGCTTTGATGCGCGCCGCGGTCGGGCCCGAAATGGGCGTCAAGGCGTCTGGCGGCGTACGCACGCTCGACGATCTCCGCGCCATGACCGCCGCCGGCGCAACCCGCATCGGCGCCAGCGCCAGCGTCAAGATTGTCGAGGCCACCGCTGCCTGAATTGCCTCAGACAACGCCGCGCCAAACAACGCGGAGCCAAACAACGCCGCGTCAGACAACGCCGCGTCAGAAAGCGCGGCGCCAGACAATGCCGCGCCACCCGCGCGCCCGGAAATAGCCATGCAAGCCACCCGCAAAGCCCCGGTCCGTTTCCGTGAAAGGTCTGAGCTGCTCGACTTTCTGCTCGAAGTGTCGGCCGCCACGGCGCAGACGCTCGATCTCGATCAGCTCCTCGGCAACGTCGCCGAAATCGTCCATCGCGTGCTGCCATACGACCTCTTCGCCATCCTGCTTTACAACGAAAAGCGTCGCGACCTCCGCATCCGCTACGCCGTCGGCCACCGGGAAGACGTCGTCCGCAGTCTCTCCGTTCCGCTCGGCGAAGGCGTCACCGGCGCCGCCGCCGCGCGGCGCGAGCCCGTACTCGTGGGCGACGTGCGTAAAGATGGGCGCTATCTGAATACCGTGGACGCCGTACGCACCGAGCTGGCCGTACCCATGACCGCTCGCGGCAAGCTGGTGGGCGTGATCGATCTGCAATCGACGCGCGTCGACGCCTATTCCGAGTACGACCGCACCCTGCTTCGCCTGATCGCCGCCCGCGTGGCCGTCGCCATCGACAATGCGCGGCTCTATTTGCGCGTAGAGCGGCAGAATCGCACCCTCAAGACGCTGGCGAATATCTCGCGCGAATTTTCGTCCATTCTCGATTTGAACGAGCTGCTGCCCAAGATCATCGAGACCATGCGCGAGCTGATTAACTACGACGCGTTCAGTATCCTGCTGGTGGATCACGGCGGGAAAGCGTTGAAGCATCTGTTCAGCATCCGCTACGACCAGCGCGTCAACGTCGATAATATTCCGATCGGAAAGGGAATCACCGGCGCCGCGGTCGAATCGCGGCAGGTGGTTCGCGTCGACGATACCGCCAAAGACCCGCGCTACATCGCGTCGCATCCCGACATCCGCTCCGAAGTTGCCCTGCCGCTGATCGTGCAAGACCGCGTTGTGGGCGTGATGGATCTCGAAAGCGACCGCGTCGGCTTCTTCACCGACGATCACGTCCGCACCCTCACGCTGCTCGCGCCGCAGGTAGCCAGCAGCGTCGAAAACGCGCGCCTGTATCAGGAGCTCGCGCAGCGCGAGCGCCTCATGAACGAAGATCTCAAGGCCGCGCGCGAGCTGCAGAGCGTGCTGCTGCCCGATGCGGAGCCGGAAATCGAAGGCCTGGATGCGGCCGTCCGCCTGCGCCCGGCGCGCGGAATCTCCGGCGACATCTACGACATCTTCGAGCAGCCCGACGGGCAGACCGCCATCGCATTCGGCGACGTCAGCGGCAAGGGCGCGGCCGCGGCCCTCTATGGCGGCCTGATGAGCGGCCTGTTGCGCATTCTCGCCCGCCGCCCCCGGCGTCCCGCGGGCTGGATGCGCGCGTTGAACGAAGCGCTCATTGAGCGCAAGGTGGAAGCGCGCTACGTCTCTCTGCTGGTGCTGCTGTGGAACCCCAAGACGCGCCTCATGGTGATGGCCAACGCGGGTTCGCTGCCTCCCATGATCTGCCGCAACGGCGAGGTTTTGAAGATCCGCGTGGAGGGACTGCCGTTGGGCCTGCTCGAATCGCGGGAGTATGAGGAAGTGGAATTCCAGGCGCAGCCGGGCGACATCGCGGTGCTCTACTCGGACGGCATTTCGGACCACATGAGCGCCGACGGCCACGAGTACGGACGTGGACGGCTCGCGCAGGCGGTGCGCGCCAATAGCGGCAAATCGGCGGTGGATTTGATCGGCGCCATTTTCAAGGACCTCGACAAATACAACACCACCGCATTTGACGACCAGACGATTTTTGCGATCAAGGTGAAGTAGCATGCAGCCCCCAGCAATCCCGCGGCGACCGCCGTGCGATGCGTGCCCGTTGAATCATCCCGATGCCTATCGGGATTTAGTAGAATATGGATTGGCACCCCTGGAATCCCCCATGGAGTCGAAATCCCGAAGCATTGCCAAGGCCGTGAGCTATCGCGTGCTAGGGTCCACAACCACGGCCCTGGTGTGTTTCCTGTTGACCCGCAAGGTAGCGCTTTCGGCGGACTTAGGGATCTTGGACATGGTCCTCAAAATTGGCCTGTATTTCGTGCACGAGCGTTTGTGGAACCACCTCAGCTTCGGCCGGTCGAAGCGCCCCGAGTACGAGATTTAGGAGCCCGCCCTGAGTTGCATGAGAATATCGGGACTCACCTGCCACTACTCTATTCATGCCGAAAAAACTACCTTCCGCCGCCGAACAGTTGGCCGTGCCTCTGGAATTGGTCGAACGGAGAATCTACGTTATCCGCAGCCAAAAGGTCATGCTCGATGCCGATCTGGCGGGGCTCTATTTGGTGGAAACCCGCACCCTGATACAGGCGGTAAAACGCAATAGCGGTCGCTTCCCAACGGACTTTATGTTCCAACTTTCCGCCCAGGAGGCAACGCTTATGCGATCACAATCTGTGATCGCATCCCGGCGCAACGCGAGATTCCTCCCCTACGCATTCACCGAGCTCGGCGTTGCCATGCTCTCGTCCGTGCTAACTAAGCAGCGAGCGCGCGGTGCAAATGAACATCGTCATTATGCGCGCCTTCGTGAAGCTCCGCGAGGTGCTCGCATCCCATCGCAGCCTGGCCGCCAGAATCGGGAAGCTGGATGCCACGCAAAAAGATCACGCCTCTATTCTTGCCATCGTCATCAAGGACATTGAGACTCTGGCAAAGGGCGTGGCGAAGGAGTTTGAAAAGCTGAAGCAGCCTCCGCCCAGCCGTAGAGCCCGCATCGGCTTTTACCCCGTCCAAAAATAGCCTCGGCAGCCGCGCTGCTATACTCGAATTTCCGTGTTCCACTCCATTGAAAAGCAGGTTTCGAGCGCCTTTCGCGCGCACATCCAGGCGCGCTACGGCGTGGATTTGCCCATCGCCATAGAGCAGCCGCGGCAAAGCGAATTCGGCGAGATGGCCGTGCCCGCGGCATTCCAGTTGGCCAAGCTGCTCAGACAGTCGCCTAAGAAGATCGCCGCCGAGCTGGTGGAAGATCTGGGTTCGATCGAAGGCGTCGCGGCGATGGAAGTGGCGGGCAACGGGTTTATCAACATCCGGCTCCGCCGCGGATCATACGGCGCGTCGCTGCTCGTCGGCGACGATACGCAGCCGGCCGGATCGGGCGAAAAGATCATCGTAGAGCACACCAATATCAATCCGAATAAAGCCGCGCACATCGGTCATCTGCGCAACGCGACGCTCGGCGACGCGTTCGTGCGCATGCTGCGCGCGCGCGGCGAGCAAGTCGAAGTGCAGAACTACATCGATAACACAGGCGTGCAGGTGGCCGACGTGGTGGTGGGCTTCCTCAAAGAGGGCATGACGCCGGCCGGCGTGCGCGCGCTCATCGCAGACCCCGCCGTGCGCTTCGACTACCACTGTTGGGATCTCTATGCGCGCATCTCGGCCGAGTACGGCGAGAACAAGGAGCTGTTGAAAGACCGCGGCGCGACGCTGCACGCGATCGAATCCGGCGAAGGCGATGTGGCGGAGCTGGCGCATCTGGTGGCCGACGCGATTGTGAAAGCGCACCTCGCCACCATGCTGCGGCTCGACGTGGAATACGATCTGCTGCCGCGCGAGAGCGAGATTCTGCACCTGAACTTCTGGTCTTCAGCGTTCGAGCTGCTCAAAGAGCGCAACGCGATCTACTTCGAGACCGAAGGCAAGAACGCCGGCTGCTGGGTGATGCCGGGCCTGTCGGAAGAGGGCAAGGTGATCGTGCGATCGGACGGAACCGTAACTTACGTCGGCAAAGACATCGCCTATCAGCTTTGGAAATTCGGTCTGCTCGGCAAGGATTTCTACTACCGCCCGCTTCAGACCTATGCCGACGGCCGCACCTTGTGGGTGACCACGGATGTTCCCGACACGGATGTTCCCGACGTGGCCCAGCCCGACCGTTCCGGCCACCAGTTCGGGCACGGTGCGCAAGTGTACAACGTGATTGACGCGCGGCAATCTTATCTGCAGGACGTGGTGGTAGCGGGCCTGCGCGGGCTAGGCTATAACAGTCAGGCGGACCGCTCGGTACACTTCTCTTACGAGATGGTGGCGCTTTCGCCGCGCTGCTGCGCGGACCTGGGCATTCCGCTTTCGGAGGAAGATCGCAAGAAGCCCTACGTCGAAGTCTCGGGCCGCAAGGGCCTCGGCGTGAAGGCCGACGACTTGATGGATAGCCTGATCTCGAAAGCTATGGAAGAAGTCTCGTCGCGGCACGCCGAGGCGCCGATCGAAGAGCAGAGGATGGTCGCGTCGCAGATCGCCATCGGGGCGTTGCGCTACTTCCTGCTGAAATTCACGCGCAATTCGGTGATCGCATTCGATCTGCAGGAAGCTCTCAGCTTCGAAGGCGAAACCGGCCCGTACGTGCAATATGCCGCCGTGCGGGCGCGCAACATTCTGCGCAAGCTGGAAGAGCGCGGCGAGACCGTGCCCGATTTCGCGGCGGAACTGAATGCCGATGCCATGGCGCGCCAGCTCGCGGCGGAAGATTCGTGGCAGATGCTGCTGGCGGCGTCCAAAGCCGATTCCGCCTTGGAGCGCGCGGTCGCGGCGGGCGAGCCGGCGCACATGGCCAGGTACGCGTTTCAACTGGCGCAGGCGTTCAACAACTTTTATCATCAGTATCCGGTGTTGCAGGAACAGGACCGGGAAAAGAAAGTCTTCCTGCTGTGGATGACCGATTTCTTCCGGCGCCAGTTGGAAAAAACGGCCGGCATCCTCGGAATCAAGATTCCGGCATACATGTAGGCGAGCCCAAGAGTCCGGCTGCTGGAAAACGAAACCGGCACGCGCGTGATCCAAGCCTTGCTCGGCCACAGCCGCATCTCTGTCCAACGCTCCCAGTGCGGCCTCCCGACCGCTGGCCCAGGGACCAGGATGGTTCGCTACTCATTGCCTCGATGCCGCCAGGCTCGCCGGACCAAGCCGATGACGCTCCCCATTTCAGATAGCTTGGCTTTGCTTGCCGAAGTCGTCCGGCCCCCCATAAACTCGCGCCCTTGCGGCGCTGTCGCAGCCGGACGCTGGTGGCGCCGAAGATCGAAAGCCGATGGTTTCCGTGGATCTCCTCCTACGGCTGCCGGCGAGAAAGGTGCGGGGAATACCTGCGGCTGTCGCCCGAACGATGGGCCATCGAGGCTCATATTCAGTCCGCGAGAGAAACGTACCAGGACTTTAAGGAACGTGCGCTGGCGATCACGGGCCGGAGTACCAAATCGCCCTAAAAGTTCACGTACTCCCAATTTCCAGAAGTACCTTCCGGACAGCGCCGGGCCTATGCTGAAATTGCTTTATGGATCGAGTCGACCTCCTTCTTCTGGCTTGGCTGACATTGCTCGCTCTTAGCTTTCGTCTACACCTGCGATGGATGCGCTTCATAGCCGCGCGCGTTGAGGATCGCACCGTGCGCAGCTTGATAATTGCGCTCCAGCGGCGCAGGCTGGTTTGATTACCGGAACTCCGTTCCCAACGTCCGCGCCGTTTCAATCTGAATCAGCGGTCCCTTGCCGATGCCCGGGCAATATCGCGCGGTCTTCTTCCATTCCCGCGGGCTATCCACCAGCGCCGGCCAAAACGGGAAAACCCGGCACTGCGCCGGCTTGGCCGGGTGAATCGAGCAACCGTGGTCTACAAGGAAGTGACATTGCGAATCGCGCGGCACGCGCAGGCGAAGCTTGTTGCGCGTGCGATACGCGTAGCGCCGCTCGAACGTCCTGGCCGAAAGGCCGACAAACCTGGCCGCGCGCGTAAGGTCGGCTTCGGTCAGGTACACAAAGCCCTGTTGACGGCAGCACTCGGTGCAGCCGGGCTGGCATTCAAAGCGAAGACCGGCGGACATGCCTCATTATCCCCGATGTCAGTGTGGGCGCGAAGATCGATAGCCTGAAGCGCTTCAAAGATTGCCCATTCGGACACATGGCGATTGCCGCCCCGGCTTGCTCATATCCGGCGGAACATCAATCGTCATTCTCGCAGCCAACGTCTCGGAAGTTGGCGCAGCGGTGGTGCGCCAGCGCGCCACCGCTCATCACCTTCGCGGCGTCAGCCGTCTCTCCGCTCTCCGGAAACTTACCTGCAAGCCCTTTATTTCACTGAACACTGTCGCGGTATTTTTGCTTTGATTTCTCCGCGTCCTCCTGCCTCCGCGCCCTCGATAATCGCCTGGACTAGAATCGTCCGACTCTTTCACCGGAATCCGGACTTCCGCAAAAACTCCGCGCCTTCCTCCGCCGCTCCGCGCCTCCGCGTTAAAATCGACAGCCTCGACCTTCCGCTCACCCCCTCCCCTTCGGCAACGCCCCTCAAGTTTCCTCGCTCTATGAACGACGACAGTCGGCGCGGGTGCTCTCAGGCTCCTCTGCGCCGCGAAACCGATGAAACCTTTATCAGTCACGCTGAAGTTAACTTTATATTTCCCTGCGTTTCAACCCTTTTCGCCTCCAACGGGTCTGCATCGCTAAAACTGTGTGCCACTCTGAAGTCGGGATCAACGTTTGTGAGGAAGCGTTTTCAAGAATGCGTCTGTTAGCCCTGGCATTATTGGCGTCTGCCACTTGGACCATGGCTCAGACGAAGATCAGCGGGTCGCTGGAGTGCGCCAGCCCCGCATTCCACCAGGTGATGGAGGTAGGCGACCGCACCGGCCATACCATGATTCTGTCGCAAAGAGAGTGCGTGTGGTCGCAGCCGTTGAAAATCGAAGGCGCCAGCAGCAAGGAAGATATCCTGTACCTCTTCACCGACGCGCGCCAGGACGGAGCCCGCGAGACTGGCTATAACACCCTGGTGATGTCTAACGGCGACAGGGTCTTTATGCACTACGCCGCCTTCGTGAAAAACAACCGTCGGAAGCCGGCATCTGGCGTGGGGACATTTGCTCTCAGCAGCGGTACGGGAAAATTTCTGGGGATATACGGCAATGGAACGTCGGTCTCACACAACGCCGCGGATGGAAAAATGACGGTGCGCGTCGAGGGCCAATACACGCTTCCCAGGTTCTAGTGAAACCACCCCGCTGACACAACCCCGGTGAAACAAGCTCAATGAAAAAGGTCTCTTACGCCGATGGAAAAGAACAGTGCGCCCTTGCCTTCGCCGGGTTGCCGATCGACATTCCAGGCATAACCGAGCGTGAAGTTCACGTAGCTGGCGAGCTCGAGCCGGATGCCGCCGCCGGGGCCAATGCGGTTTCCACCCAGGCCGCCTCTTGCCGGCCCGATCGATGCAGCGTCGAAAACGGCCACCGGGCCCACGGAAAAGATGTTGAGATCCTTGAAGAGCGTGTTCAGGGTACGCTTGACGAAGGCAATATCGTTGGCGGCCTTTTGGGCAGCGGCCTTCTGGTCGATGGCGTTGAAGTCGCTCAGGATGGCCGCACCCGCTGCATCCACGGCGGCGGCGGCGGCTCGGATGCCCGAGTCGTTCAATTGCTGGTTCACCTCTCCCACGCAGGCGTCCTGCACCGCTTGGAGATCGTCGGAATCTACGGGCAATAGGGCCGAGAGGTCGCCGTATTGCGCAACGCCCCTGGCCGCCAGGGCATTGGTCGCATCGAACATCGCCGTGGCGTTACTGATTGTGCAGTCGGCGAATTGGTCTGTCAACTGGTTCGGGTGGGCCGCTTGCGCCGTGTTTACCGAGTCCTGAAGGGCGCCGAGCAGTTGCTTCAAATGCGGAAGCCTATCCAGCGCCGAGGCGAAGTGCGGATCTTTCCAGGTGTAATAATTCTGCTCGATACTGGTGGCCGAAACGATCTGTGCATGCAGGATTTTGTTGAATTCCGGATCGGCACTCAAATCCTTGGGCACGATCGGCCGCGATTTGACCGGATAGGAGACAGTCAGATTGATGCTGGTAAACCGGTCGGCCCCGGCGCCTTGGGCCGTCAGATAAAACCGGTTGGCGGGAATCGCACGAATCACCGGTTGGTCGCGAATCTGCCAGGAATCCCCCGGGACAAAGAACTCATCGCCGCCGCCGCCGTTTCCACCGAAAAATCGCGCAGCCAGGGGAATGGAGTGGGGAATCTGAATGCCGCCGGCCGTGAAGCGCGACTCCACCTCAAGTGGTTTGTGATCGCCGGTGGGAATCCAAAACTCGTCGGCCACGTCGCCGATGTGCTTCCGCCAATCCACTCGCGCCGAGGGTCCCACGGAACCGAGCTCCAGTCCGTATGAGATCGAAAAGACGTTATGGCTGGTGCGGGAGGTCAGGCCCAGGTAGCCCTTTAGCGACCCGTATCCGGCATTGGCAACGGTTTGTGGAGGAAGCGGACTGGTAGGTACGCCGCTCTGCATTTGGCTCTGCATGTTACCGCCCGCGAGCAGGGCGCCGAAGCGTGCCAGGACAGTACCTTGCCAGAATGGCCGTGTCTCGCCATCCATCTGACCGGACAGTTCCGCCTTCTTCAGACGCGCCACGCCGGCCGGCTCGGAGCTGTTCAGATAATTCAAGCGCCAGCCGGCGTGCCTGAGCCATCCGAAGAGATTCGCCGAACCGCTCAACGCGGCTGAGAGGGTTCGCATGGAATAGGAGCCCTGCCCCCCGGCGGTGAATGTGTCGAACAAATGAAACGCCCCGAGTTTGGGCATGATCTGGATTCGGCCGCCTCCAAAGGCGCCATCGGAACGGTTGTAACCGCCGGTGGGAGTGAAGTGAAATGGGTTGCCGGCTTGTGCGAGACCGGTGGTCGTCTGCGGCGATTTTTCGGCCGTGGCCTGAGTTTCAGTGGCGCCGCCGAGGGCTTTTGGGGGATCGGTAGAGTAGATTTTGTAAATCAGATCGAGTGTTCTTTTCGTAGCGTCGCAATTCTGAACGTATACGCGCTCGTACCTTACAGCGAAGTTGCTGTCGCTATTCGGCGTAAACCGAGCGTTCTCGATCAAACTGAGCGCGTCGGCTTTCAGCTTATATGTGAAGATCTGGTTGTCGAGCATCGCCGCAAGCCGCGGTTTGATACTTCTCCAGTAGAGGAACTTGAACGGGTCCTCAACGGTAGCGTGGATGATGCGATATTTCTCCTTCTCGAAATCCGTCCCTTCAAGACAGGCATTCACCCCGTGTTGCGAAGGGTTCTGGTCGACGAGCACATTCAGGCTGGAGTTATCTTGAGCGCAGACAGGCCTAGCCATGGTTACCAGCAACGTGAGGACGCCCGACAGCCGCGGCCAAGCGGTTTTTCTCATGTTCGCAGCGCGACTAAGCAGGCTATTTCAACGTGTTTTGGATGATCTTATCTGCCACTGCCGCAGGCATTTGCCCCGCTTGCCTGGCTTTGGCGGCCTCGGCAGCCGGCCCGGTAGCGTGCGCCGTCTGAGTGGGCGTCAAACCGCCGTTATTGGCGGCGGTTTCAGCGTTGGCGTGAAGCGCGGAGGCAACGAACACATTGAGGGACACAACGGGGTCCCCGAAAGACTTGGTCGTATCGGTCCGCTCGTAGAGTACGAAGGTGATGGTCCAGTTAACCTTAACGCCATCCACGTCCTTTTCAAGCCCGAAAGAGATCTGCCGCAGACCGTCGGGCGGGTTGAGAGTGATGCCGACCTTGAGCACGACTGGCAGAGCAGGCGGCGTCGTAACCGTCGCGGGCGGCAAACCGGATCCCGGATTAGTAACTGATGAGCTTCCCATGCGCCGATCCTTTCCACTTTCAGATCTTTGTAAGAATAACACGGGGTGCAGCGAAGCCTCTGTTGGTTTCCGCACTTAGGTTTTCGCACTTAGGTTTCCCCACTTAGGAACTGCCCAGGGGGTAAGCGGCTACTCTGTCAGCCCTTCCCGAAGAAATGCCGCAGCACTTCTCCGAATCGCCCGCCCCAAGCCAGTTCGTTGTGGCCGGCGCCCGCAAATTCCGCATAACTCAGATCGACGCCTTCGCGCCAGCCCTCTTCCACCAGCGCGTCGCGCAGCAGGCGCGTATCCTCCAACGCCTGTTGCGCGGATTCGCCCTCTTCGGTCCCGGTATCGAGCCAGACGCGCGGCCGCGCGGGCGCCTTGTAGGCGCGCACCATTTTAAGGATCGACCGTTGATCCCACCAGACCGAGGGCGACATCACCGCCACTTTGCCGAACACGCGCGGATAGAGCAGCCCGGCCGCCAGCGACGCCAATGCGCCCAGCGACGAGCCACCCACCGCGGTATCCGCCGCCGCTCGCTTCGCGCCGTATTCCCGCTCGATGAACGGCTTCAACTCGCGCGCCAGCATCTGCGCGTAGCGGCCGCCTTTGCCGCCTTTGCGCATACGGGCATCGCGAGTAGGAGTGTATTCGGAGAGCCGGCGAACGCCAGTGTTGTAGACGCCCACCATCAGGATGGGCTGAATCGCGCCGCTGAGAATCAAGTCGTCCGCAACCATATCGGCCTGCCAATCCTGATGGTTGAATGCGGTAGCGGGGTCGAACAGATTTTGGCCGTCTTGCAGATAAAAAACCGGATATCGCGCGGCGGCATCATACTCCGGCGGCAGGTAGACAATAATGTCGCGGGGCGTCGAAAGATAGCTGGTCGGAAAGCGGGAATGCAGGCGAAGGCGGCCTTCGTCTTTGGCGCGGCGGTCCGGCAACCACTCAGTGTACGCTAAAATCGCCGCGGGGAGACACGCTACGTCTTCGGGAAAGGCTGGCGAAAAAGACCGATCTTTTGAACACCCCGCAGGAGCCCAAGGGTTTATAGGAAGGTCGCCGTGTCAGTCACAGGACTTTAAAATAAATCCGGCCTCGCAAACCGTGGCTCCGCGGACGGCTCGGCGCCGCCAATCGATTCCCATCGGCAGCGCGCTAGCCATCATCCTAACCTCTAGTTAAGATTTGGCTTCCGCGAAATTGGCTTGGTTCTGCGCTTTCTCCGAGCCCGCCAAAATCGCACGCTTGGCAGCCGCCCCCTTAACGTTCCCGCCCTCCAAGTCTCCGTGTTTCACGAATTCTCCGCGCTACACTGGAATCGGGTCGCAAGCCCTCATCCGCATGGCGCCTTTCATATTTGCGGTGGTGTGGCGAGAATCCCGAAAACGCTTAAGCGCCCTTACACGATGAGTTCGGGCGGACAACTCTGGGAGTATGAAGACCGTGGTAGGCAAGAGCCCCGCAGAAGCAGGTTGATCTTATAATCGAAGGAGGAGCCGGCGATGCAGATAACGCTCGAACTGCCCGAGGACATTGCTCGCCATCTCAAAATCGGCGGAGCCGACATCTCGCGGACTGCTCTTGAGGGCTTGGCTCTGGAAGGCTATCGTTCCGGCAAGCTCTCCGAATCTCAAGTCCGGCGGCTGCTCGAATTCGGCACGCGGTATGAGGTCCATGGTTTCTTGAAGGAGCACAACGTGCCGCTTCGTTATAACGAGCAGGACTTGGATCGTGACATTGAGAACGCGCGAAAGTACAGCCCCGGCATTCTGATTTAGCGGCGCCATAAATGCTGATCTCACGATACAGACTACTCCCTGCCTCTGAGGATTGCGGCCATCACACGGGGGCTGCGCCGTCCGTGCATGACTGCGACGACCCTCGGGGGCTTTCCTCCGGCGCGTAGGCAATCAGGTATTCACTTACCAGAATGAAGCGGAGAGGCCGTGAGGTAAGGTCCGGGCGTCTGTGGCCACGACGGGAAAAGGCACAAGAGCGCGGATGGCTGCCAAAATTTCCGCTATCGTCCGGTCGGCGGCGGCGAGATTATCCGCGCGAATGAATTCCCAGATTTCGTCAAGGTCAAAGCGGCTTCCGGGTGGAAGTCGTATCCGGTCATGAACCCGGCTGCGAACGGCGCGAGGCGGCGCTCTTTTCGCGGAAGTAGGCTTCAACCTCGTCGCCGGGTATCGGCTTCACCCTGCCGGTTTTCAGGTCGTCATAGCGGCTGTTGAGCATTTCGCGCGTTAACGCAAGCTCATCGAAATAGCCCTCTACGACATCCTGCACGAGCTCGTCGGCGGTTCCGCGTCCGCTCTGCGCGGCGAGATCCTTGAGCTTCTTCACGGTCTCAGGGGCAAAATGTACTTCCATTCCTTCAATGTACGGGAAAATCGGGGATCAGGCGACACCTGGCCGGGAAGTGCGGGAAGCGGGAATGCAGGCGAAGCCAGCACTCGTCTTTGGCGCGGCGGTCCGGCAACCGCTCAGTGTACGCTAAAATCGCCGTGGGGATGCGCAGAGACTACATCAAGTGGTACAGCCCGTCGCTCCATCGCGATATGGAGCTGCTGGCCTTCGGAGATCGCGGATTTCCCGTGGTGGTGTTTCCCACTTCGGGCGGACAATTCTGGGAATATGAAGACCGCGGCATGGTCGGCGCGCTGGCGCCAAAGATCGACCGCGGCGAGTTGCAAGTGATCTGTCTCGATTCGGTGGATCGCGAATCCTGGTACAACGAAGGCGCGCATCCGGCCGACCGCCTGCACCGGCAAAACGCTTTCGACGCCTATCTGGTGAATGAAGCGGCGCCGTTCGTGCGCGACCGCACCAGTTGGCCGCGGATGGGCGCCACCGGATGCAGCTTCGGCGGATATCACGCCATCAACTTCGCGCTGCGCCATCCCGATCTGGTAACTTACGCCGTGAGCATGTCCGGCGGGTTCGACATCCCCAAGCGTTTCCTCAGCGGGCACTACGACCAGAACGCCTACTTTAACGCACCGTTGGACTATCTGCCGAATCTCAACGACGGCCAGTTGCTGGAGCAGTGCCGGAGGAATTATTTTGTGCTCGCAGTAGGCAATCACGATCCGCTGTTCGATCAAAATGTGAAGCTGGCGCATTGGCTGGGAGTGAAACAGATTCCGCATACGCTTGACGTGTGGGAAGGCTTCGGCCACGATTGGCCATGGTGGCATCAGATGGCGGAGAAGTTTTTCGGCTAACTTCGGTTAGAAAGAGCCGCGACCGTGAGGGAGCGTGATCTTGCGGCAAGTGGGGAAACTCCGGGAAAGAGACACTCTATGACCAAAATTGGCGTGCTTTATGGAATGGAAGAGACGTTTCCACCGGCGCTGGTGGATCGCATCAACGCGATGGGCGCCGCGGGCGTAACCGCGGAGCATCTCAAGGTGGGCGGCGTCAAGATGGCCGAGCCGTGCGGCTACGGCGTCATCGTCGACCGCATCTCGCACGATATTCCCTTCTACCGGTCGTATCTGAAGAACGCCGTGCTCACCGGAACCAAGGTGATCAACAACCCATTCTGGTGGAGCGCGGACGACAAGTTCTTCAACTATGCGCTCGCCACCAAACTCGGCGTGGCCATTCCGCCCACCGTGCTTCTGCCCCATAAGAGGCATCCACCCGGCACCACCGGCTATTCCATGCGCAACCTGGAATACCCGTTGAACTGGGACGCCATCTTTGAATACGTCGGCTTCCCCGCATTCCTCAAGCCGCACAATGGCGGCGGCTGGAAGAGCGTCTATAAGGTGGATTCGCCCGAGGAGTTTTTTACCGCGTATGACGACTCCGCCGATCTCTGCATGACCCTACAGCGCGGCGTCAAGTTTCAAGAGTATTTCCGCTGCTACGTGGTCGACCAGAAGAAGGTCCACGTGATGCGCTACGACCCCGGACAGCCGCACCATCTGCGCTACATCCAAGGCAATCCGCCGCCCGATGCGGCGTTAGGCAAGCGGATGGTAGACGATGCTCTGACCCTCTGCCGCGCGCTGGGCTACGATTTGAATACTGTGGAATTCGCGGTGGAAGACGGCATTCCCTATGCCATCGACTTCATGAACCCGGCGCCCGATGCCGCGCGGGAATCTGTGGGACCCGAAAATTTCGAATGGATCGTGGAAGCCGTGGCGCAAATGGCGGTTCAGCGAGCCACTCAACCCGCGGCGCCGCTTCCGTATCACTGGTCTAAACTTCTCGCGCAGGAGAACTAAGCATGGACGGCAAATCCGTAGTCTCGCGGCCCAGTTTCAGCATCGGCATCGAAGAGGAATATCAGACTATCGACCCCGAAACCCGCGATCTTCGCTCGCACATTCAGGCCGAAATCATACAGAAGGGCAAGATGATTCTGGCCGAGCGGGTCAAGCCGGAAATGCACCAGTCCGTGGTGGAAATCGGCACCAGCGTCTGCCATACCATCGGCGAAGCCAAGGCTGAGATCCGCATGATCCGTCGGCAAATGGTGCGCCTGGCGCACGAAAACGGCCTTCGCCTTTCGGCCGGCGGCTCGCATCCATTCGCCGAGTGGCGCGACCAGGCGATCTATCCGGACGAGCGCTATCGCATCATCGTCGAAGACATGGCGATGGTGGCGCGCGCCAATCTGATCTTCGGCCTGCATGTGCATATCGGCGTGGAGGACCGCGAGACCGCCATCCAGCTTATGAATGGCGCCCGGTATTTCCTGCCGCACCTGCTTGCGCTTTCCGCCAATTCGCCGTTCTGGCTGGGCATGGATACGGGCTTTCAATCGTACCGCTGCAAAGTGTTCGAGCGCTTTCCGCGGACCAACATCCCGGATTTGTATCGAAGCTGGTCTGAGTTCGAGGATTACGTCAATTTGCTGATCCGCACCAACTGCATCGACGACGCCAAGAAGATCTGGTGGGACATCCGGCCGCACCCGCACTACCCCACGCTCGAGTTTCGCGTCTGCGACATGCCCATGCGGCTCGAGGAAACCATCTGCATCGCCGCCGTTTGCCAGGCCGTGATCGCCAAGCTCTACCGGCTGCACGAGCAGAATCTGAGCTTCCGCCACTACAGCCGTGCGCTGATCATGGAAAACAAATGGCGCGCCGCGCGGTACGGGCTCGACGGCAAGATGATCGACTTCGGCAAACAGATCGAGGTTCCGGCGCGCGACCTGATGCAAGAGATACTGGAGTTTGTGAGCGACGTCGCGCCGGAGCTGGGAAGCCAGGAAGAATTGGGCTACGTCCGTCAGATACTGGAGAGAGGAAATGGGGCGACGCGCCAGTTGCGCGTGTTCCAGGAGACCAACGATTTGAAACGAGTTGTGGATTACATGATTGCGGAGACCGAGCACGGTCTATATGAGACCTCGGCGGGCAGGGTTGGCCAAGGCGCCGGTCAATGAGCCGCTCCATGAGCGGGACGCCTAAGGGCGCCCAGGAATTCCTGCACGCCGAACCGTTCGACGCGGCCTTGACCCCCGGGGCGCGCAACGCTGTGGAACACTGCCTGCGGATTCAGCCGGATGAGAAAGTCACGCTGATTACGGACCATGCGTGCGCCCAGATCGGCGCGGCGTTTGCCCGCGAGCTTGAATCGCGCGACCTGCGCTACAATGCGTGGATTCTGGAAGATCTTGCCCCGCGCCCGCTCAAAGACATGCCGCCCGAAGTGCTCGCCGATCTGGAATCGAGCAACGTCAGCATCTTCGCGGTAAAGGCGCAAAAAAACGAGCTGCACACGCGCATGCAGATGACGGACGTGGTCAACCGCCGCAAGATCCGGCACGCGCACATGGTGAACATCGACCATCGCATCATGCTCGAAGGCATGCGCGCCGATTTCGCGGAAGTCGATCGCATCAGCACCCTGGTGTGGCGGATGGCCGGCGCGGCGAAGGAGATTCGCGCCACCACTCCCGCGGGCACGGACATCGTTGGGCGCTTTTCGCCGCAGCTCAAGTGGGTGAAGACCAGCGGCATCATCACCCCGAACAAGTGGGGCAACCTGCCCGGCGGCGAAACTTTCACCAGCCCCGAATGCGTGGATGGAACCTTCGTAATCGATGGCGTGGTGGGCGATTATCTTTGCGAGAAATACGGCGACCTGGGCGAGACGCCGCTGACTATTGAGATCCGCGGCAGCCGCTTGCTTGAGGCGCACTCCGCCAACAAAGAGCTGGAAGACGAATTCTGGCGCTACTGCCACACCGACGAAAACAGCGACCGCGTGGGCGAGTTCGCCATTGGCACCAACATCGCCATCCGCGACGTGATCGGCAACATTTTGCAGGATGAAAAAATCCCCGGCGTTCACATCGCCTTCGGCAATCCCTACGGCGCGCATACGGGCGCTACGTGGTATTCCGGGACGCATATCGACGTGGTGGGCCGCAAGTTCGACGTGTGGATCGACGGCCGGCAGATTATGCATAGCGGAGAGTTCCTGCTTGATTCGCTCGCATCGCCAGTGGTTTAACCGCAACTACTCGGAGCGGAAACACAGCCGCTTCCTCGCGCTTCTGGAGGAGCGTTGCGGCGAGCCGACGCTGTTCCGTCACAGCGAGACGCCAGCCTTCCTGCCGGCAACGTTGGTGGCGAAGATGGCGCGCTACGGCCGCGAGATGGTGGAACAGCTTCTGGCGAATCCACGGTATCTGGCCGATTCGCGCGCGGCGATTCCCGCGGAGTTCCGGGCGCCCAACGAAGACCCCGTGCCACTCTTCGTGCAGGCCGATTTCGGCCTCGACGCGGACCTGGAGCCGAAGCTGGTGGAGATCCAGGGCTTTCCCACGCTCTACGCCTATCAGCCGCTGATGGCGGCAGCGTACCGGGAAGCTTACGGGATCGACGCCGGCTTGGCAGCGCTGCCGGATGGGTTGACGCTGCAGGAGTATGAGGCGCTGCTTCGGCGGGCAATCGTGGGTGGATGCGATCCGGAAAATGTCGTGTTGATGGAGATCGACCCGTGGCAGCAGAAGACGCGCCACGATTTTCTGCTGACCGAGCGGATGCTCGGCGTGCGAACAGTGGATATCGCGACCGTCGGCAAACAGGGCCGCGCGTTGTTCTACCAGCGCGGCGGCAAGACCATTCCGATTCGCCGCATCTACAACCGCGCCATTGTGGACGAACTGGTGCGCCGGGGTATCCGGACCGCCTTCGATTTCCGCGACGAATTGGACGTGGAGTGGGCCGGCCATCCGAACTGGTTCTTCCGCCTGAGCAAGTTCTCGCTGCCGTATCTCGATCATCCCGCGGTTCCGCGCACGCAGTTTCTGGACCGGGTGAAGAACGTGGAAAGCCCAGAGCGCTATGTCTTGAAGCCGCTGTATTCCTTCGCGGGTACGGGCGTGATTGTAGGTCCGACCGCGGAGCAGATTGCCGCCGTGCCCGAGGAGCGGCGCAGTGGCTACATTTTGCAGGAGCGCGTCGACTTCCGGCCGGTGCTCGAGACGCCTTTCGGAGCCAACAAGATCGAAGTCCGCATCATGTATCTATGGCTCGACCGGTTGCGCCCCGTGAACACGATCATCCGCATGGGCCGCGGCGCGCAAATGGGCGTAGACCACAACAAAGGCATGGAATGGGTAGGCGGCTCGGCGGCGTTCATCGAATGACAGTAGCGCGGGCCCATGGCCTGCGTGTCCAAGCCGCTCCGAGCGCTTGGCCGTGCTGGCATGGTGGGGCATGCTTCAGCTTGCCGTCGCCCGCTCGCGGGCGAGGTTCTTGCGGCCGACTGAGCGTTGCATAATGAGTGAGTGCCAACCGGCCACAAGTGGCGCCCGATCACGGACTTCGAGCATGATCCGAAAACGCTGACCGATGGCGAACTTGGCCCTCTTTCCCGTGTCTGGGAGCGGCAAAAAGCCGAGTTAATTGAGCAGGGCACTTTATCGGAGTTCGAGAAGCGCCTGCGGCGCGAATGGTCGATTGAGACCGGAATCATCGAGAACGTCTACACGCTCGACCGTGGCGTGACCCGCACGTTGATCGAGAAGGGTATCGATGCCGCACTGATCCCTCATGGCGCGAGCAACCGCGATGGGGTTCTGGTAGCGCGTATCATTCAAGACCATTACGATGCGCTGGAGGTCATGTTCGACTTCGTCGGCAGGACGCGGGAGCTATCGACAGGCTATATCAAGGAAATGCACGCCGCGCTGCTTCGGAACCAAGAGACTTACATGGTGGTCGATCAGTTCGGGCGAGCGTTTGAGAAGCAGCTCGAAAAAGGGCAGTACAAAGCGACGCCGAACAGTCCGATGAGACCGGATGGGGCATTGCATGAATATTGCCCACCGGAGCACGTTGCTTCGGAGATGGATCGGTTAGTCGCGCTGCATAAGGAGCACGAGGCGCGTGGCATTGTGCCCGAAGTGGAAGCGGCTTGGCTTCACCATCGTTTTACACAGATTCACCCGTTCTCGGATGGGAACGGGCGAGTAGCGCGCGCAGTTGCGACTCTGGTATTCATCAAGAGTGGATGGTTTCCGCTGATTGTGAAGCGAGACCAATGGACGCAGTACATCGACGCGCTGGAAAAGGCCGACAGCGACGATTTGCGGCCGCTTGTGGCGATGTTCGTCGAGGCGCAGCGGGATACGCTGATACTGGCTTCAGAAGTGGCCTACGACGTGAAACCCGTCGAATCGCCGCACGATGCGATTATTGCGGTGCGAGACCGGCTTCTGCAGCGGGGCAGGCTACCGCATCCAGAATGGCTGGCAGCTAAGAAAACCGCGGGCCAGCTCTTTCAATCGAGCATATTGCAGCGCCTCCGCCAAACAGCAGCCGAATTAACGGCTGAAACAGTCGGCGGCAAAGGCTTGTCCTTTACGGTTGGTAGTGTGGCCCAAATGTCCGACAAAACGCGCTCTAGACTCGACGAATGGATAGGCCATACGGTTGATTACGACGAATACGGTCGCACGGCCCAGTTGACGCTAAACACAGGCAGAGTCGCGTCTCTCTTTTTATCGCTTTACGCCATAGGTCCCAAGTTTCGGGGACTGATTGGTGTTGTTGCGCTCTTAAGGCTGGAAGGTCAAGATACACTGATCCCGATCAAGAGCGGCACGTTCCAAATCAACTACGAAGAAACTCTTGAAGCCGCTCAAGCAAGAATCTCTCCGTGGCTGGACCGCGTAATTGCAGAGGGATTAAACGAATGGCGCCGCACTCTCTAACCCAATGCCGCTCGTTTTCAAAGCCGAGAGGCAGACTCATGGCCGGCGCCCAAACAAGCCTATTATCGCAGACTATCCCGAGCGCTCGGAGCGGCTCGGAGCAACCGCAGGCCATGGGCCCGCGCCGGGAACTAACCTCCGGCGCTCCGCAACGTCCGAACCTATATGATCGGCCACGACCTTCGCTACGCCTTCCGCACCCTCGCCCGAAATCCGGGCTTCACGTTCGTCTCCGTCCTGGCCCTCGCCCTCGGCATTGGCGCCAACAGCGCCATCTTCACCGTCGTCAATTCCGTGCTGCTCGAGCCGCTGCACTTTTACAAAGCCCACGAGCTGGTGCAAGTCCGCGAGCGCAATCTCGAGCTCGGCTTCCCCGAATTTTCCGTCTCTCCCGGCAATTACCAAACCTACCGCGACGAGAACCACTCCTTCTCCGGCATCGCCGCCGGCGCCAACGACAACATGAACTATGCCGGCTCGGACCAGCCGGAGCGGCTGCGCGCCTTCCGCGTCACCTCCAACTTTTTCGACGTGCTGCACGCGCAGCCCGCGTTGGGCCGCGCGTTCACCAAGCAGGAAAACGAGCTCGGGGCGCATCATGTGGTCGTCTTGAGCTACGGCCTCTGGCAGCGGCGCCTCGGCGGCCGTCGCGACGCGTTGGGCCAGCGCATGAACCTCAGCGGCGAAATGTACGACGTGGTGGGCGTCATGCCGAAAGAGTTCGATTTCCCCAGCCGCACGGACCTGTGGCGGCCGCTGGCCATGAAGCAGGAGGATTGGCAGCAACGCGGGGGGCATTATCTGCGCGCAGTCGGGCGGATGAAGGAGGGTATGACCGTGCAGGCGGCCATGACCGATCTGAACACCATCGCGAAACGCCTGCAGCAGGACCATCCCGATTCCAATCGCGGATGGGATACCACGCTCATGGATCTGCAGGACGCCGCCGTCGGCAGAATCCGGCCCGCCATGCTAACGCTGCTGACTGCGGTCGGCTTCGTCCTGCTCATCGCCTGCGTCAATCTCGCCAACCTGCTCTTGTCGCGCTCCGCCGCGCGCAAGAAAGAGATTGGAATCCGCGGCGCACTGGGGGCCGGTAAAGGCCGGCTCATCCGCCAACTGCTTACCGAAAGCCTCGTCCTCTCCGCGATGGGCACGGTGTTGGGATTGGCCATCGCATGGGCGGGCGCGCACGCCCTGGTAAAAGTGGACCCCAGCATTCTGCCGCGCGCCACCGAGATCGCTCTCGACGTGCGGGCGTTGGCGTTCACTGCCGCCATCGGCATACTCACCGGGCTTCTCTTCGGCTTGGCGCCCGCGCTACAGATGGCGCGCGCCGATCTGCATTCGGCGCTGCGCGAAGGCGGGCGCGGCAACTCGGTCGGCTTCCAGCGCAATAGCTTGCGCAGCGTTCTGGTAACTGGCGAAGTCGCTTTGGCGCTGGTGTTGCTATCCGGCGCCGGGTTGCTCATGCGCAGCTTTTACCGCCTGCAAAGTGTGGACCCCGGCTTCGATTCCCACGGCGTGCTGACCTTCCGCACCAACCTGCCCGCGGCCAAATATCCGAAGGACCCCCAGCAGTTGGCGTTCTACGAACGGGCTCTCGAAAACATCCGCGCTCTGCCGGGAGTGACATCCGCGGGCGCTGCCAGCATCTTCCCCTTAGCGGGCGGGGACATGTTTTTCACCCTGACACTGGTGGGTAAACCCCCAAAGCCGTCGGGCCAGGACGACACCGCCATGTATTATTCGGTCACGCCCGGCTACTTCGAAACCCTCCGCATTCCATTGAAGGCTGGCCGGTATTTCTCGAACGCAGACACCGCCAACGGCCCGCGCGTAGCCGTCATCAGCCAGGAAATGGCGCGCAAGTTTTATCCCAACCAGAATCCCATCGGGCAGCGCGTCATTATGGGAGGCGCCGGCAATAAGCCTTCGGAGATCGTCGGAATCGTCGGCGACGTTCGCCATGAGGATCTCGAGTCCAAAATTCCCGTGGTCGTGTATGAGACCGAATCGCAGTCGACGTTCGATTCCATGTACTTTGGAGTGCGCACCACCGGCAGCCCGGAATCGCTGATATCCGGCGTCCGCTCCGTGATTCGCAACCTCGACTCCGAATTGCCGCTCGACGCCGTGGGAACGGTGGATACGCTGGTGGAAACCTCGCTCTCGCAGCGCCGCTTCGCGATGCTGCTGATGGCCATCTTCGCCGGCTTGGCCATGGCGCTCGCGATGGTGGGGATCTACGGCGTGCTCTCGTACTCGGTGACGCAGGCGACGCAGGAGATCGGCATTCGCCTGGCACTGGGCGCGCAGCGCGGCGACGTGATGCGTCTGGTGCTGCGCTATGGCGGACTGCTGATTGGCGTAGGCGTGGTAGGGGGTATCGGCTTGGCGATGCTGACCGGCAGGCTGTTGGCGACGCAACTCTTCGAGGTCCGCCCCACGGACCCAGTGACGTATGCCACCGTAGCTGGGGCTCTCGCCTTGACCGGTTTCGTGGCCTGCCTGGTACCCGCGTGGCGCGCCATGCGGGTCGATCCGATCATTGCGTTACGAAATGAATGAGGGCTATTTGGTACAATATTGGGTTCAAGAGATTAACATGATCGAAACACGATGAGAGGAACCATCTTCCTCGCGCCGCTTCTAGCGGCCTTATTAGGATTCGCCGCTGCCGCCGCAGCCCAGCAGACGCCTGTCTCTTGGAATTGGGCCGCGAAGAAGGCCAAGACCGCCAAGACGGCGAAGAAACGCCTTCCGAAAGCGCCCCCCGTCGACCCCACTGCAGGCGATAACCCCGATGGCGACGACCTGACCGTCCGCCGCGCCGCCGTGGATGCCCTGGGCAATCAGGCCGGCAGCATCGTGGTGGTGGACCCCAATAATGGGCGCATCCTGACGATGGTCAATCAAAAACTGGCGTTGCTTAGCGGGTTCACGCCGTGTTCCACCATCAAGTTGGTGACTTCACTCGCGGCGCTTACCGAGCATGTCGTCGAGAAGGATACGAATCTGCGCCTCGGGCGCTATATGCAGTTCAATATGACCACCGCGCTGGCGAAATCGAACAACGAGTACTTCGCGGCGCTGGGTAACAAACTCGGGTTTGAACGCGTGGTGCATTACGCACAGATGCTGGGGTTGGGTGAAAAGGCCGGGCTCGATGTGGATGGCGAGCAGCCCGGAACCATCACCGAGGCGCCTCCGAAGTGGGGCGGTATGGGTCTGATGACGAGTTTCGGCGTAGGTTTCTCCATGACGCCGCTCGAGCTGGCGGCGATGCTCTCGTCTATCGCCAATGGCGGCACGCTCTACTACCTGCAATATCCCAAGACCGCGGCCGGAATCGAGGCGTTTGCTCCGCAAGTCAAGCGCACCCTCGAGATCGCGCCCAACGGCATCGACGATATTAAAGTAGGCATGCGCGGCGCCGTGGACTATGGCACCGCCCGCCGCGCGAATTACGATCCCAACGAAAATATTTTCGGCAAAACCGGCACCTGCACCGATTTCCGCGCTGGCAGCCACATGGGATGGTTCGGGTCGTTCATCGAATCCGGCAAACGCCAATTGGTGGTGGTGGTGATGCTCACCAGCCCCGTGAAATCCGTCAGCGGACCGCTGGCTTCGGGCGTCGCCGGCGCTTTCTACCGCAATCTATCGGACCAGAAGTACTTCGCGGCAGCGGCTGCGGCGGATATCCCGATAAAGTCGGATTTGCCCGAGATATTAGTCTGCTGCTCGCACCATTAGAACGGCTGCTGCGGCGGCCCGCAACGTCTTTCAGGTTTCAGCCGAGCATCCGCGGGCCGTACTCTTCAGGGGGATGGCGAAACCCGTCAAATTTTACGGCCTGTATCGTTCCCGCTGGTCGCTGCAGCAAGCACCGTGGTGGTGATTTCGCAACTCGAATCTACCTTGAAGCCACGGTCCGTTGAAGCTTACGCTCGTCGAGCCGGTCAAATCGGTCCCAGAATCATGACAGCTGCTCCCACCTGTGTTTTCACAAATGCTCCAAGACCTACAGACGGGCTAAACACCGTTCGGTCGTTGCGGCTAGTGCTGCACCGAAAGGAACACGCCAGGCTGGGTGTTCATTTTGTCGTAAATTGCAGAAAGGATATTATCCCCGTCGATTGCGGACGCTGGCACAACGACGTTGATTTGATACAATCCGGGCGAGATCGATCCCGCGAATTGAACAGCCGCACCTAATCCACCGATCTCAACTATGGGCATTGACGGCAAGGCTCCCGACTGAGAGACAGATCCCGGAATAATGGGTATTGACGTTGTCCCGAAGCCATTTCCATATAAAACTATTGCCTCGCCAGGCTTCGCCGGAGCAGTTTGTCCTGGAATCAAACTGGCCGGTCCGATGAGAGATCCGTCAGCGTGCTCTGCTGCAACATGTTGACCGTCAAAAGTAAAGAACGCGGGAGATTCCAAATCAAAACTAATACCACTAAGACAACCGCCGCCTACGGCAACGGCGGGCCAAGGGTTGCTGCCACAATTTGTTACCGAGTATGCCCCTAACGAAATAGTCAATTGCATCTCATCGAGCGCCGTACCACTCGGCGGTGTCAGAACATTTATCTGTGTTGGACTAATATAAGATATATACCCACTCGCGCCGCCGAATGACACACTGACACCATCCAGGTTAGTTGGCATTTGATTGTTTATAAAATCTGAAGTTTGCCATGACCTTGCATGTTCTGGTGGTGCAAGGTTGGTGCCATACAGAGTCATCCACGTATTCGGAGCGCCCAGCAATGTTCCGGTGGCATCGGCAGCGTTAACAATTGCCTTCACATTCGGCTGTGCAAAGACGTTAACGGTTAGCACGACGGGAATCATAATCTGTTTAAAAGTAATGAATGAATTAGTTGCGGCAAGTGTGATTTGACCAGTGTATACGCCAGCATTAAGGCCGGACGCATTTGTAGACACAGACAAGGTTGCGCCGGAATTAGTAGACAGAAGCGTTGCGAGTAGCGGATAAGAGCTGGACGTCGTCACACTATATAGTGCGCCTTCGGTAGGAACTAAAATAGACGCTGTAAGTATCTGATTTTGACCTACCACATAATAGAATGGTAGCGGGGCGGTCGTACAAACCAATGGTAGCGGATTTGCTGGTGTAGAATTTGTACATTGACCTAAAAGAGGCAAGGTTACTGAAAACAGTAGGAGCGAGTGAACTGGCTTCATGGTTATTGTCTTTTGTCGAGCGGGTCTAGAACTGTTGGCTCTCTGGATGGACCGCGCGCTTCTCCGCAAGGAATACCGCACCCGCTGACCAGAGCCGATCTCCCGTTCCGGCGGCGCGGTACGGGGTGGCATTGTTTTCCGTTGCTTTCCCCCGGTTCCCACACTTGGCGAGAGTCACCTGAGGCCTTCGACCACCATTCTACTCCTTCAGAATGAATGCTGTTCGGCTCGGGCTATTTTCTTGCGTGGAAAAACACGCGAGCGGCGGCTGGTTGTTCCTTAGCACACACACCGCGACCCCGGTGCACCCATGCATCGGCGAAGCAAACGCCATCGATATGAGTTAGCACATCGATCCTGACGGGAACTCCGCCGATCTGTGATGCTATCGCCGGTAAAATCCTCCGGCGTTAGCCTGTCCTGAAATGAGGGGTGCGCCGAATTGCGCCAAACCGCGGTAGACGCGGTTTGAGAGAGTTCCTCACCCACAAATCCAGATCTTTGGTGAAACGCGGTTCCGTATACTTCATCACCGCATAGCTGCCTACGATCAGGTGTTCAACCCGTTTGAGTTGAACTTTTGTAACAGTTCTTTGAAATGTGGGTTGTCTACCATGCCGGACTCTTCGGCTATACCAACAGGTCCCAGGCGGCTGAGAAAATCGCATCATCGCCCTGTTGCTGCCAGAAGTCGATATCAAACGACCGGTCGGCCGGCCCCGGACGACTCTAGTCATCATCTTGCGTTCTTGGGTTTTCACGGTGCCCCTCGCGTGCATTGTAAGGCTATCACGATGTACTAGTTTGGCGCAGGCTTCGCGGTGCACTCGATGACAATCGCTTATACGGGCGCCTTGTCCGCAACGGGCACGAATAGACTTCGTAATCCACCTCAAGGTGCTAGGCTTGGGGTGGATCGGTTAGCGTCCGAGAACTGGCCGGTATTTGTTTCGGGCGCGACCGCAAGGGGGTTATCTTGGCATTGCGCGTCTATTTGGATGGTAGCGGGAAAGAGGGGGACCATCCAGTAATAACCATTGGCGGATTCCTCGCCGATGCCGATTTATGTGAGCGCATTGAATCCGATTGGGAGGTGGCTACAGGTGGGCGCGTTTTCCACCTTGCGGAGTTTGGAACCAGGAGATGCGCCCTCGGTTCAAAGGATTGGGAGGAGGCACAGACGATTGATTTCCTTAAGAGACTGGCGTCCATCGTCAACCGGAAGGGTTGCTACATCATAAGCACGTCCATTGAGGTAGCGCCGTATAACGAATTCTTGGCGAAGAGCCCACATGCTCATGTAAATGGGCCGGCCTTTTCTGGATGCGGGCAGACATGTATTGCGCTAGCCGAGTTTCTTTTGGCAAAGGACAAGCGCCACCGGCAGAAGGTCGCCTATGTATTTGAAAAAGGAGATAGAGAGCACGAACTCCACAAGATGGTTAGTGAGTGGTCTGAGATCTCAGACAGTGAACGAAGCGGGCTACGAAGTCTAGCTTTCCAGCCAAAGCAAACCACCTTGCTACAGGCGGCTGACTTAATAGCTGGCGTTGTGGAGCGTGTCCTTGTTTCCGCTCACTCCGGTCTAGCTTGTTTCAATAATGGCCTGAGTCGCACCGCCCTACACAATTTTGAACAGCACTATTCTGGCGATGGCATAACTGCCTCAGTGGTGTCAGGGCACGATCATGCTCACTGCTGGATTATGAATCCAAAGACATTCTCGGTGCTTGACAGAATCAGCACTGGTTTCTTCGCAAAGCACCCCGAAGTCCTCGAAAAGAGACTGAAGCAAACCCCATTCAAGCCAAGCGCCGCCCGTACGCCGAAGTCTAAGGAGAAAGTAAATGAAACGAAAGAGCTTTAACCAGAGATATCGGGCAGCGCTGCGATTAATGAATGAATTAGTGCGTCAAGGTTTGCAAGCACGGCAGCGTCTTCATGGGCCGTTTTCTTCTGGAGTTCCTTCCGGCAGTTCTCCACAATCGGAAGAAACCGATCTCCACTCAATTCTTGCAGAGTGTTGCGCAAAGCGGCGACCTCGTTCCAAAGCGCTAGGGACTGGATGCGCTCTTCCTTTAGGGCCGCGATCATCTGAATCAGCGTGCGAAATAGAGCGTCCTGATTGATTGCCATGAGAACGCCGATTTTATCACTACCGAGGCGTGCGATGATAAGGGGTAGAGAGTATGCATATCGAACCACCAACGCTGCTGCCAGAGTGCAACGAGGGGCCAGAAGCCTTCCAACGCTCGACGCTCTTGTAGATTCCGTGCTGGCCGTGCCGCACTCGCTCATAGAGCGCCGCCAGCGCGCCTGCCGCAAGAAGGTGGATGCAAACCTAAACCGGCGCGGCCCGGAGCGAAAGGTCAGGTCTTCCGCTTCTTCGGGCCGCGCGGAAGACTCCTAGAAGGGAAGCGTTTCCGCTGCCGACTGCGCAGTCTTGCCGGTCAGTTCCTTGTAGGTAACGCGCGTGCCGACGATGCCAGATACGGCAAGATCAAGGCGATCCCAATCGTTCATGTCGCGCTGGTTGCTGTAGCGGAACGCCTGCTCATCAAGATATCGAAGCAGGTGGAATGGTTCGACGCTCACATAGGTTCCCTTGATCGACCGCTTCAAGAGACTCCAGAAATTCTCAAGTCCGTTGGTACGGACTCGCCGCGCAAGTACGCCACGGCATGGTCAACTACTTCGTACTGGAACTCACCGAGGCCGTCATAGGATTTCAGTGCATCGGTGAACAGCGCGGAACCGGCAAGCACACGATCTCGCACCTCACGCTGAAGGGTTTTCTTTTTGGTATAATTCACAGCCTTAGTGCAGAACCTTCCTCGTCTGCTAGCAGTAACCACGACGCTTGATTCGCTTGAGAAAGACGGATCTATCCGAGATTCTGGCCTGTTGCACGCACCGCTGATCGCTTGGGTTTCAGGGCAAGCTAAACCATGCCCCACCCTAATCGCTCTTAGGTTCCAGCGCCAGCTCCACCACTTCCGCCATCGCCTTCACGTAGTGAATCTTCATCTCGCCGATCTGCTCGCTCTTCAGATCCTCCCGCACATTCACTTCGTTCTCGAACGGTAGAATCACCTCGCGCACGCCGCTGCGTTTGGCGGCCAGCACCTTCTCTTTCACGCCGCCAATGGGCAGCACTTGCCCGGTGAGCGTGATCTCGCCGGTCATCGCCAGGTTGGTGCGGACGCGCCGGTCGGTGAGCATCGAAAGCAGCGCTGTCGCCATGGTAATGCCGGCCGATGGGCCGTCTTTCGGAATCGCGCCGGCCGGCACGTGGACGTGAATGTCGCTGGTCTTGAATAGGTCCGGGTCGATGCCATACTTGGTCGCACTGCCGCGCACCCACGTGAGCGCCGCCTGTACGGATTCCTGCATCACCGGACCCAGTTGGCCGGTCATGATCAAGCCCTTGCTTCCACCCGGCATGCGTCCCGCTTCGATGAACAGCACTTCGCCGCCCACCGGCGTCCAGGCGAGTCCCACTGCCACGCCGGGACGGCGCGTCCGCTCGGCCACTTCTTCATCGGTGCGGTGGCGCGGCGCCCCCAGATCCGTTTCCACTATCGCGGGAGTCACTTCCACTTTTTCGCGCGTGCCCTCGGCGATGCGCCGGGCCTGCTTGCGGCAAATCGTGCCGATCTCGCGCTCCAGGTTGCGCACGCCCGCCTCGCGCGTGTAACGGCGCACCAGGAATCGTACGGCTTCCTCGCTAAAATGGATGTCGCCTTCCGCGTCGAGGCCGTTCTCCGTGGTCTGCCGCGGAATCAGGTAGCGGAAGGCGATAATCACCTTTTCCTGCTCGGTATAGCCTTCCAGCGGAATCACCTCCATGCGGTCCCGCAGCGCGTCCGGAATGGGGTCGAGCACATTGGCAGTGGTAATGAACAGGACCTTCGAGAGGTTGAACGGCACATCCAGATAATTGTCGCGGAAGGTCGAGTTCTGCTCGGGGTCCAGCACTTCGAGCAGCGCCGACGCCGGGTCGCCGCGGAAATCGCGGCCCAGCTTGTCCACTTCATCCATCATGAACACCGGGTCGTTGGTTCCCGCGCGCCGCAGCGCCTGCATCACCTGGCCGGGCAGCGCCCCTATATAGGTGCGGCGGTGACCGCGGATCTCCGCTTCGTCGTGCATCCCGCCCATGGAGATTCGTGCGAACTTGCGGCCCAGCGCGCGCGCGATCGAGCGGCCCAGCGAAGTCTTGCCCACTCCCGGCGGTCCTACGAAACACAGAATGGGGCCCTTGAGAACCGGCCGTAATTGCAGCACCGCCATGTAATCCAGAATGCGGTCCTTCACCTTTTCCAGGTCGTAGTGGTCTTCGTTGAGAATCTCCGCGGCGCGCTTCACGTCCACCTGCGCGGCCGTGGATGTGCTCCATGGCAGGCCCGCCATCCATTCCAGATAGGTGCGTGTCACCCCGTATTCGGGCGAAGCCGGCGCCATGCGGGCCAGGCGATTCAGCTCGCGCATGGCCTCGGTCTTGACTTCGTCGTTCATGCCGGCGGCTTCCAGTTTTTCCCGCAGCTCTTCGATATCGCGTTGCGCTTCGTCGCCTTCGCCCAGCTCCTTCTGGATGGCCTTCAATTGCTCCCGCAGGTAAAACTGGCGCTGGCTCTGCGAAAGTTGTCCCTGCACTTCCGATTGAATGCGTCCGCGCAGCTCCACCAGCTCCAGCTCGCGCGTGAGATGGCGCAGCATCTCTTCCAGGCGGGCGCCGGGGTCGAGTTGCTCGAGCAGTTGCTGGCGCTCGGCATGGCCCAGCGTGGGAAGATTGCCGGCGATGAAATCGGCCAGACGGCCCGGCTCGGTGATGTGGCTGGCGGAAGAAACCAGGTCGTCGGAAAGGTTGGGCGACCCGGTCACAATCTGTTGGAAAAGGCTTACCACGTTCTGCCGGCGCGCTTCCATCTCCGGGGTCGTCGGCGGCTCCACCTCGGCGATGCGCTCCACGCGCGCGCGCAGGAACGGATCGGTGGCGGTGAACTCGCGCGTGCGAATGCGCGCGATGCCTTCGCAGAAGAGCAGCAGGTTGTCCTTGGGTACCCGCAGCGCCTTGTGCATCACACAGACCGTGCCGGTTTGAAAAAGATCGGCGGGGTCCGGATTCTCTTCGCTGGGGTCGAGCTGCGAGACCACCGCCAGCAAGCGGTTTTCCCCCAGCGACTGTACCAGCGCGAGGGATGCGGGCCGGCCGACCGTGAGCGGCAAAAGCGCGCCGGGGAAGATGACGGTATCGCGAACCGCCAGAACCGGCAATTCCTCAAGCGCGGCGGGTTCCTGGGCGGGTTCGGGCAGCGGGAGTACGTGATCTTCGGGGGCCATAGGCTAACAATCAGTTTACGCGCCTTTGGGGTAGCAACCCAGCACGCGAAGGAAATCTGCGATCTCACCCAGGTGGTTTAGTGCGTTTACCGCCGCCGGGGAGTCCGCGCGGCCTAGAAAATCGAGATAGAACAGGTATTCCCACGGTTTTCCGCGCAACGGCCGCGATTCGATCTTGGTGAGGTTCAAATCCCGCAGCGCAAAAGCGCTGATGGCGCGAAACAGCGCGCCGGGGATGTTACGCGTGCTGAAAACCAGCGAGGTTTTCCACTGTGCCGTGGCCTGTAACGACGACGGGGTCCGCACGGGGTTGCGCCGCGCATACTCCGGCGTTCGCAGCAGGAAGAAGCGGGTAAAATTCTGCCGGTCGCTCTCGATGGACCGGCGCAGGATGCGCGCGCCGTAAATATCCGCCGCCACCGCGGAGGCGATCGCGCCGGCGTCGGTCAGCCCTTCATCCATAAGCATCTTGACGCTGCCGGCGGTGTCGTAAAACGGCACCCGCTCGATTTGCGGGTTGCGGGCGAAGAAATCGAGACATTGATTCAGCGCCACGGGATGGGAAAATACCCGCTTTATCTTAGAAAATGCTACGCCCTTGGGCGCGATTAAATTGTGGACTATGCGAACGCTGGTTTCGCCCACAATCGGAAATTCGAAGTTGACCAGGTGATCGTAGTTCTCATGCACCGAGCCGGCCAAGGTGTTTTCGATGGGTACCGCAGCGCCGCCCGAGCGCCCTTCCCGTAGCGAGCGGAAGACGTCTTCGAACCGGATGCAGGGCAGTACGGCGCTGTTCGCTCCCGCCAGTTTGCGCGCCGCTTCTTCGCTGAACGCGCCGCGTTCGCCCTGGAACGCAATGGGCAGGCGCTTCATCGCGGACCTTGCCATCGGCGGATTTGGCCGTCCGGAACGCCGAGCAGGTCCAGAACGCGGTCGACGCTATGATCGACAATCTCTAGGACCGTTTGCGGATTATTGTAGAAACCGGGAATCGGCGGCGCAATAATGGCGCCCATTTCCGCCAATGCCGTCATATTCCTCAGATGGCCCAGATGGAGCGGGCTTTCCCTTACCATCAGGATCAGCTTGCGGCGCTCTTTCAGGGCGACGTCGGCCGCACGCACTAATAGGTTAGAACTGATGCCGGTCGCGATGGCCGACATGCTGTGGATGGAGCAAGGCGCTACCACCATGGAATCAATGGGATATGAGCCGCTTGCCAGGCGGCAGGAGATGTCGTCCTCGGGATAGGAGAAATCCGCGAGTTTCTTGACATCCGCCGAAAGACGGCCGGTTTCGAGGAATAGCGTCTTCTCGCCGGCGCGGGTCAAGATCAAGTGAATCTCAACGCCGGGCAAGCTCCGGAGGCGTTCCAGCAGCCGCAATCCATAAATTGCGCCGCTGGCCCCGGAGATTCCGACCGCGATTTTCACGCCCGGTCACCCCGAAAATACCATCTGTTCCGCAATCGGAACGAAATCGTACACTTTCTTGGGATGGCGTATCCCTTGCAGGATATAATTCTTGTGCTCCGCACAGCGAGGATCATAACATGGAGCGCCCTGGCGAAAAGTTGAAACGCGTTCGCGAACGGTTGAACCTGACGTACCGCGACGTAGAGCGGGCCAGCCGTCAGATCGCCGCCCGTCGTGGCAGCGACGATTTCGCCATAGCGCTGAGCCGCTTAGCGGACATCGAGAACAAAGGCACCGCTCCCACCATTCACCGTATCTACACGCTGTGCGCAATTTACCGGCTGGACTATGAGGAAGTGTTGCGATGGTATGGCGTTCCACTCAAACTGCTGGAATCCGAGGCCACGCAGATCGTGCTTCGCAGCACCCACGCCGTTCAGTTTGCGCAGCAGCATACGCAGGCGGCCGTTCCTCAGCCTGCGGATTTTGAAATCGACCTGAATAAAACCGCTTTTCTTAGTCATCTGGCGCAGCGGTGGGGTAGAATGCCGCTGAGTTTTTTAAATGGCCTGGATATTAAGCAATATCGGTATGGATTTATCGGCCTCGACGACTGGTCGATGTATCCGATCTTGTATCCCGGCTCGCTTGTGGCGATCGACCAGAACCGGCGAAGAATCGCCGGCGGCGGATGGACAAATGAACGCGACCGGCCCATTTATTTTCTGGAGCACCGCAACGGATACTTCTGCGGCTGGTGTACGCACATGGGCGAAAACATACTCATCCAGCCGCACCCGGCATCGAATCAGCAGCCACTCTTGTTCAAGTTCCCCGGCGAAATCGATGTGATCGGGCAAGTGACGGGCGTGGCGATGCTGCTCGAATCCCATAAGCATCGCGCTGACCGGCAGAGTACGAAGGTCCAAGGCTGAGGATTCCTCTTTATTGGGCTGCCGCAGGCCCCTATCGCTTGCAAGTTTAAGGAAGGAATATTCTCTTGGATTCGGTGGGAAATACGGATTTTCCCGGAGCCAATCCGGATCGATTCTTTTAGTTAACGTTCCGATTTCGGAATCTTTATATGCAAAACACCTTAGAGCTTGATAGTACTGATAGTCTAGTACCAACTTACTACCCTAACGTTTACTAAAGAGGAATAAAACACAATGAAAAAGATCATGCTTTTGACCCTGGCCTTATTTTCGTTTCTCGCAACCGCCCGGACGGTAAAGACCGGGGATCAGCCGTTCCCGACCTGCAACCCCTGCGACTGGGTCCGTTAAGAACTCGCCGTTCACTAAAAAGGAATATACACAATGAAAAAGCTCATGCTCTTGACTTTGGCTTTATTTTCGTTCCTGGCTACCGCCCGGACCGTTAAGACCGGGGATCAGCCGTTCCCCACCTGCAACCCCTGCGACTGGGTCCGTTAAGAACTCGCCGTTCACTAATAAAGGATTATACAAAATGAAAAAGCTCATGCTCTTGACCTTGGCCTTATTTTCGTTTCTCGCGACCGCCCGGACTGTAAAGA
>PLDF01000346.1 GCA_003135055.1 Bryobacterales bacterium
GCGCGGGCGTGGGCAAGACCGTGATCATCATGGAGCTGATCAACAACATCGCCACCAAGCACGGCGGCGTGTCGGTCTTCGCCGGCGTGGGCGAGCGCACCCGCGAAGGCAACGACCTCTGGCTCGAGATGCAGGAAAGCGGCGTGATCGATCCGCACGATTACAAGAAATCCAAGTGCGCCCTGATCTACGGCCAGATGACCGAGCCGCCCGGAGCCCGCCTGCGCGTCGGCCTCACCGGCCTGACCGTGGCCGAGTATTTCCGCGACGAAGAAGGGCAGGATGTGCTGCTCTTCATCGATAACATTTTCCGCTTCACGCAGGCCGGCTCGGAGGTATCGGCGCTGCTGGGGCGCATGCCGTCCGCGGTAGGCTATCAGCCGAACCTGGCCAGCGAAATGGGCGCGCTGCAAGAGCGAATCACTTCCACCAACAAGGGTTCCATCACCTCCGTGCAGGCCATTTACGTGCCCGCCGACGATTACACCGACCCCGCTCCGGCCACCGCGTTCGCGCACCTGGACGCCACCACCAACCTGTCGCGCGACATCGCGTCGTTAGGCATTTATCCCGCGGTCGATCCGCTGGCTTCCACGTCGCGCATCCTCGATGCGCGCATCATCGGCGACGATCATTACGACACGGCCCAGCTTGTGAAAACCGTCTTGCAGCGCTATAAAGACCTGCAGGATATCATCGCCATTCTCGGCATCGACGAGCTCTCCGACGAAGATAAGGTCGCCGTCTCGCGCGCCCGCAAAATCCAAAAATTCCTATCGCAGCCTTTCCATGTGGCCGAGCAGTTCACCGGCATTCCCGGCAAGTACGTCAAGCTCGAAGACAGCATCAAGGGCTTCCGCGAGATCTGCGAGGGCAAGTACGACGACATCCCCGAGCAGGCGTTCTACATGCAGGGAACCATCGAAGAAGTGTTGGAGAAATCGAAGACCATGGCGGAGGCCTAGTTTATGAGGGCGGCCTGGTTTATGGCGGAGGCTGGCTTATGGCAGAGGCTATAGCGGACACCATCGAGCTCGAAGTGGTCACGCCCGAGCGGCAACTGGTCAAGGAGTCCGTGACGGAAGCGCAGATTCCGGCGAAGGAAGGCTACATCGGCGTGCTGCCCGGCCACGCTCCGCTGCTGAGCCTGCTGGGAAGCGGGCCGTTGACGTACACGCCGAAGACCGGCCCGCGCAAAGTGCTGGCGATCCACGAC
Source organism: Bryobacterales bacterium (assembly GCA_003135055.1). Taxonomy (GTDB): domain Bacteria; phylum Acidobacteriota; class Terriglobia; order Bryobacterales; family Bryobacteraceae; genus PALSA-243. Next base: position 1,217 of record PLDF01000346.1, read on the forward strand.
GGCTTCGTGGAAGTGCTGCCCGATCGCATACGCGTGCTCGCCAACCTGGCGGAGCGCGCCGAAGAGATCGATCTGGAAAAAGCCCGCATCGCTTTGAAGCAGGCGAACGACCACTTGCTGATCAACGATCAAGCCGCCGCGACCGACCCTGCCGTGGCGCTGGCGGAATCCGAGCTGGCGCGGGCGCGTGTTGACGCCGCGGAGCTGCGTTAGCATCGTGGCGCACGCACTCATGCGTGCAGCGTTCACAATCGTGTGAACGCGCTTTCCGAGCGCTCCGGCGTCAATCTGCGATTGAAGCTTCGACCAAGATCATTTTCGACGAACCATATTTCAACGGCTTGCGCTGTGGAAGACCCCGAAAAACTCGATTCTTTCTCACGGCCAGCGTCTCGCGTCGAAGGTTCCCTATCGCGCCGCCATTAACGCCCGCAGCCGTCTGGCCCGCTCCGGCGCCCGCAACTGCCGCAACGCCTTGGCCTCAATTTGCCGTATCCGCTCGCGGGTTACGTCGAATTCCTGGCCGATCTCTTCCAGCGTGTGCTCGCGCTCGCAGCCGATGCCGAAACGCATCCGGATGACTTTTTCCTCCTTGGGGGAAAGCGTCTTCAGGATGCCCGCGGTTTCGTCGCGAACGTTGGATTCAATGACGGCGTCCACCGGAGAACCCACCCACCGGTCCTCGATCAGGTCGCCCAGCGCCGATTCGCCATCGCGGCCGACCGGGGTTTCGAGAGACACCGGGTCGCGGGAGATGGTCTTCAGCTTCTGCACTTTCTCGACCGGAATGTCCATCCTGCGGCCGATCTCCTCGTTGGTCGGAGTGCGGCCCAGTTCCTTTTCCAGCTCGCGCGTGGCGCGCAGGAACTTGTTCATGCTCTCGTTCATATGCACCGGGATGCGGATGGTGCGCGATTGATCGGCGATGGCGCGCGTGATGGCCTGGCGGATCCACCACGTGGCGTACGTCGAGAATTTGTAGCCGCGGCGGTATTCGAACTTGTCGGCCGCGCGCATCAGGCCGATATTGCCCTCCTGGATCAGGTCGAGCAGATGCAGGCCCCGGTTGACGTATTTCTTGGCGACGGAAACCACCAGGCGAAGGTTGGCTTCCACCAAGTCCTTCTTGGCGCGCTCGGCTTCGAATTCGCCGTGGCGGATCACCGTGAGGGTATGCTTCAACTCGGGCAGCGAGGCGCCGGCGATCTGCTCGCGCTTGCGGATTTCCCGCTTCAACTCCTTGAGGCGGAGCTGGTTGGCGACCATATTGCGCGCTTCCAGGCGCTTGATCTCGCCATCCAGATGGTTGATTTCTTCCACGGCGCGGTCGATCTCTCGCGAAAACTCCTTCCACTTCGGCGGACGGAACGGGCACCGCCGGATCGCCAGCGAAGTCTCCACCTTGGCGCGGTTCACTTTATTGCAAAGCTTCTTCCGCGGCTTCTTATTGGCCACCGAGACGGTCTCCAGCTTTTCTTCCAATCCCTGCAGCTTTTTGTGCAGCGTCAGCACGTCGGCAAAGCATTTGGAAGCGCTGGCGCGAATGTGGAGGTCTTGCGGGCTGCCTTCTTCGACATCGCCTAAATCGGCGACATGGTCCAGCTCGATGGCGCCCTTTCTCAACTGGTCGGAAAGCTCGACCACTACCCCTTGAACCAGCGCCGACCGGCTGATGGCTTTCTGCATGCGTAGTTTTCCCCGCTCCATGCGGCGGGCCAGATCCACTTCGCCCTCGCGGGTAAGTAGGGGAACGGCGCCCATTTCGCGCAGATACACGCGTACAGGGTCGTCGGTGTAGATGGACTCCTCCACCACAGGCGGTTGAAGGAAATCCGCTTCATGCGCGGCCTCGGCAGGATCGAAAAACTTGGCATCGTCCTCAAAAGTAAGGCCTAATGTTTCAGGGTTATCCGCTAAAAACTGATCCTCGAATTGATCCACTAAGAGTCACCTCCCCCGCTGGTCACGCAGTCTTTCCTCGGATGTCTTGGGAAATGGGGTATTATTGTGAAAAAGCACGTCTGCCGGTCCGCCGTCAGTCCGCAACAAGATGTGCGTTTGCATTAGCGGGTTGACTTCCGGACAATAATACCATCATTTCGCGAAGATGTTAAGCTCTATTTTAAGAGATGCTCGACAGCCTTATTGGTTACAAGGCTTTAGTGATTGGACACACCGTCGGCGCTTGTAGGACAGGCCTCCCGGCCCGTCCTTTCCGGCTTACGTCAGCTTGTGCCGCATGAGTGTTTTCAGCTCGTTGAAGAAGGCTTCTTCGTCCTGAAAATCCCGGTAAACCGACGCGAACCGTACATAAGCGATTTTGTCGAGGTTTTTCAGGTTCTCCATCAGGAATTCTCCTATTTCTGTAGTTGAGATCTCGCGGTCGGGCGAGTCGCCGACCTTCGATTCCACCTGGTTCACAAGTTCGGAGAGTTTGCCCATGCTCACTGGCCGCTTCTCGCAGGCCTTCAACAGTCCGCCCAAGACCTTTTGGCGGTCGAATTTCTCGCGCCGGCCGTCTTTTTTCACCGCCATGTAGGGGACCTCGTCGATCCGCTCATAGGTGGTGAAACGGCGCTCGCAGCCCAGGCACTCCCTACGGCGGCGGATGGCATCGCCCTCCTTGCTCTCGCGGGAGTCCACTACTTTGTCTTCCATGTGATTGCAAAATGGGCATTTCATACCAAACCCTCCGGTCGAATAATAGGCTCGTCCGCATCCCGGTCCAAGCCATCTCCCAGCATTAATTACTACAAATGTAACTATAAACGCACCGAAAAACGCTGGGCTAAGCAGCTTTTCCAGCTAGACAGCCTGGCAAGAGACCTGAATATCGACAATTATAGTTTTTCGATAGGCTCGGCAAAATGGGCACCGGTGGCCGCCAAATGTCTGAGATGCGATCCGAAGACCAATCTCACGCCGATGATTGTAGCGGAAAGCACCATGGCGGGCAGCCGTCCCCGATTCGGGGGGCGCCAAACTGGCGGACCGCTTCCAATTAAAACCGCGAATAATGGCATCCCTCTGTGGCGTATTGGAAAGATTGAACCTATCATGATAAAGCCTCGTTTCTTGTAATGAAAGAACGAGGAATATGGCAGCCGCAGCGCCGGTACTTGGGATTTTCGAGAATCACGCAGCCAGCATGACCCAAGCGCGAGGCGGCGGCAACTTTATGGAAGGCAGCCTGGACCCCGACTTCAGCCTCGTTTCGCGATGTCTCCGCGGCGATGAACCCGCGTGGGAGGAGCTCGTCCGGCTGCACACGCGCAGGGTCTATGGGCTGTGTTTCCGCTTTACGGGCAGCGGCTCGGAAGCGCAGGATCTGACGCAGGAGGTTTTCCTGCGGGTGTTCCGGACGCTGAAAACGTTCCGGTCCATGGAAGGGTCGTTTGCGACGTGGCTGGCGCGGGTGACGCGTAACCTTTTGATCGACCATTATCGCCGCACACGGCAGGAGCGGGTTACGGATTCGATTGAAGAGCAACTCCCCATGATCGAGGAAGCGGGCGGTTCGGCTTCGGTTCGGCCCGATCACGCATTGGCGGGACGCGAGGCGAGCGAGATTTTGCAGGCGACGCTACAGAAGCTGTCGCCGGATTTGCGCGAGGCGGTAATCTTGCGCGATTTGCAGGAGATGGAATACCGCGAGATCGCCGAGGTCCTCCGGATACCCGAGGGCACGGTAAAATCGCGAATTAACCGGGGCCGGGCCGAACTGGCGCGGCACCTGCGGAAACTGAAGTTGACGGTATGAACTGCGCGGAATTGGAAGTTCTGATCTGCGACTACGTGGATGGCACGCTGGACGCGGCCCATAAGGCCGAGGTTGAGGCGCATCTGGCGGATTGCGCTTTGTGCGCCGACCTGGCGCGCGACGCTTCGGCCGCGGTCGGGTTCATGGAGCGCGCGGCAGAAGTGGAGCCGCCGCCGGAACTGGTGACGCGCATTCTGTTCGACGCGCCGTGGCGTAAGGGCGCGAACCCCACCGGCGCGCACCGCTGGATCAACGCGATTGTTTCGCCCTTCCTGCAGCCGCGGTTCGTGATGGGCATGGCGATGTCGATTCTGTCGCTTTCGCTGATGTTCAACAGCGTGCGGCAATTGCGCCCGCAGGATTTGGAGCCCGCCAAGGTATGGGCTGGAATTGAAGACCGGGCGGTGCGCAGTTGGGCGCGCACGGTGAAGTTTTACGAAAACCTGAAGGTGGTGTACCAGGTGCAATCGATGCTGCACGAGTGGCAGCAGCAGGACGAGGAACTACAGCGGCCGGTCGCGAAGACGGCGCCCGCGGGGCGCCTCGATTCGCACAAGCTGTCCGTTCCCGAGAAATCAAAGTAAAGAGTAAGAGGAAACCATATGAACTGCCAGAATCATCCCGAATCGCCGGCCACTGCGTATTGCCGAACGTGCGGCATGCCGGTTTGCGAGGAATGCCGCCGCGACGCGTTCGGAACGGTCTATTGCGCGGAACACGCGCCCGCTCCGGTTTCGGCCCAGGCGCCGCCTATGCCGGGATATGCGCCGCCGGGATATGCGTCGCCTGGATCTGCGCCGGCTGGCTACGCGCCGGCGCCGGGTTATACGCCGGGCTCGCCGCCACCGCCGCCGGGCTTTGCTCCGCCAGCGCCCGGATATGCGCCGCCACCGTTCCGCGCGCAATCCACGGTCTCGCCGGCGCTGGCGTTTTTTCTGGGCATGATTCCAGGCGTCGGCGCAATCTATAACGGGCAGTATGCCAAGGGGTTGGTGCATGCCATCGTGTGGGGATTGCTGATGAGCATCGCCAATTCGCGCGCGGCGAACGGCCTCGAACCCATCTTCGTCATGCTGGTGATCGCATGGTGGGCATACATGGCGTTTGAGGCCCACCGCACGGCGCAGAAGCTGCAAGCGGGAGAGGCGGTGGACGAATATTCCAGCCTGGTCCCGATGCGGGGCCGCAGCGATCAGGCGCCGGTTGCCGGAGTGGCGCTGGTGGTGTTGGGTACTTTGCTGCTGCTGCACACGCTCGAGCTGCTGGATTTCGACAGGGTGGCGCGATACTGGCCGGTACTTGTAATCGCGTTGGGCGTTTACCTGCTGTGGGGAGTCTTCGCGGGTCACGGCAAGGCGGCGAGCGAGGCGCGCCATGAAAGATAGAGACCGCTCGGGCATGCGCGGCCTTCGCGGCCCGGTGATGGTGATCACGGTGGGCGTGTTGTTTGCGCTGAACAATTTCACGCCGTACCGTTTCGAGGAGACGTGGCCGGTGCTCATCATCGTGGCCGGATTGGTCAGCCTTTTGGGACGCGCGGTGGCTCCTCCGCCAATGGTTCCGCCGCCACCGTACACCACGTATCAGCCGCCGCAAACGCCGCCAGCCGCGGCAGGCGGCTACCGGCAGACGCCGTATTCGCAGAGCACAGACCCGCGTAACGACCCGCGTAACAACCCGCGTAACAACCCAGGAGGCCCGTCGTGATACCAGGCGCCGGTAGCGCCGGCGGTCTTGCCGCCGGTTCTTCAAGCAATAATCCACGAGGCCCGTCATGAAGCCGGGCGTTCATCGGCACGCAGGCCATGGGCCCGCGCCACTATACGACCCGCGTAACAACCCAGGAGGCCAAACATGAGGCGTTCGATCACCGGACCGTTAATTCTGTTGCTCATCGGCTGCCTGTTTCTGTGGCGCAACCTTCATCCGGAGCTGCCGGTGTTCGATCTGGTGGCGCAATACTGGCCGTTCCTGCTGATCGTATGGGGCCTGATGCGGCTGATCGAAGCGCTGCTTTGGCGCAACAACCCGGGGGACAACCGGGTACGCGGCGGAGGTTTCAGCGGCGGCGAGGTAGTGCTGGTCATCTTCGTTTGCATGATCGGTCTGGGCGCCTGGCAGGCGAAGGAGTTCGGAATCCATTTCGACTCGCGCGGACTCGACATTTTCGGAGAGGAATACAACTACCCGGTTTCGGCGACCGCGCCAGCCGCGGGGATGAAGCGCCTGGTGTTTGAAAATCCGCGCGGCAACATTCACGTGATTGGAGGCGATGGGCAGCAGGTGACAGTATCGGGACAGAAATCCGTTCGCGCCTACGGGCGGGTGGATGCCGACCGCACCAGCCAGAACACGCCCATCGAGATTCTGCCGCAGGGCGACCGGCTGGTTATCCGGACCAATCAGGACCGGGCGACCGGCAACCAGCGGATCTCCGACGATTTGGAAGTGACCGTACCGCGCGGCATGGCAGTGGAATCGCGCGGCAATGTGGGCGACATCGACGTTTCCGATATTGAAAGCGATGTGGAGCTGGCGAGCAATCGCGGCGATGTGCGGCTTTCGCGGATCGGGGGGAATGCGCGCCTGGAGATTGGCCGCAGCGATACCATCAGCGCGGTGGATGTGAAGGGCAAGATCGATCTCGAGGGCCACGGCGGCGATTTGTCGCTCGAAAATATATCGGGACCGGTGACGGTGAACGGTTCTTACAGCGGCACGCTGGAATTCAAGAATCTGGCCAAGCCGCTGCAGTTCGAAGGCATGCGCGGCGCGGAGATGCATGTGGAGGCGATACCGGGCCGCATCAGCATGGACCTCTCGACGCTCACGGGCAACGGCGTGGTGGGCCCGATGCGGTTTGTGGCGCGGTCGCGGGACGTCCGGCTGGAGCATTTTTCACAATCGGTGGAGATCAATACCGACCGCGGCGACATTGAGCTGCAACCCGGAACAACGCCGCTCGGGACCATCGATGCGCGGTCCGGAGTAGGCGCCATCGAACTGGCGCTGCCGGAGAAGGCCGCATTCCAACTGCAGGCGACGGCCCAGCGCGGCGATGCGGTGAATGAATACGGGCCGCCGATCGATAAGGAGGTCGACCGTCGCACCGCTACGCTGAAAGGCAAGGTGGGCGACGGTCCCGCGATTACGCTGACGGCGGACCACGGCACGGTCACGGTGCGCAAGCAGGGCGCCGACGCCGCGCAGCCGGGCAAGAGCCTGAAGGATAGCGAAGTTAAGATGTAGTGAAGTCAAGATGTGATGAAGTTAAGATGTGACAGCCCTCGCGGTCCTCTTCCTGATCAATGTTCTGAATTTTTACGATCGCCTGGCGCTGGGCGCGATCGCCGAGCCGCTGAACCGCGAGTTCCATCTGACGGACACTCAGTTTGGCGCTTTGAGTACGGTGTTCACTGTCATCTATGGATTGGCCGGTGTGCCGTTGGGGCGGCTCGCGGATACTTCCAGCCGTAAGCGTCTTCTCGCCGCGGGCGTAACAGTCTGGGCTGGATTGACCGGCCTCGGCGGGTTGGCCGCAAGTTACGCCATGCTGCTGGCTACGCGTCTGGGCGTAGGGATCGGCGAGGCGGTCTGCGCACCGGCGGCGGCTAGTTGGATTGGCGATGCGGTTCCGGCGGAGCGGCGCGTGCGCGCGCTGGCAATGTTCATGATGGCGTTGCCAGTGGGCGGGATGCTGAGCTTTTCCATCAGCGGGCCGGTCGCGCAGGCTTACGGCTGGCGGGCGGCGCTGGCGCTGGCAGCGCTGCCGTCCATCGTCTTGGTACCCGCGGTTTTGTGGTTGAAAGAGCCGAAGCGAACGGCTGCGGGAACGGCGGGCGCAACTTCGCCTGCGGCACTGATGAGGATTCCGGCCTTCTGGTGGATTGCGGCGTCGGGGGCCATCCTCAACTTCGCTCTTTATAGTTTCTCCAGTTTCTTCCCGGCATTCCTGACGCGATTCCATCACCTCTCGGTGGCGCGTGCGGGCGTTTGGACCGGCGTGGGGTCGGGCGCCGCGGGGATCCTAGGCGCGCTGGCGGCGGGCGCACTGGGCGACCGGGTTCATGGCAATCTGGGACGCGCGCGGATGCGATTGGCGGCGGCGGCATCGCTGGCGGCGGCGCCGGCGGCTCTGGTGGCCATCGCCGCGCCGGCGGGAGAGACCGCGATTGCGATTCCGGCGATGATGGCGGCCTACGGACTGCTGCAGATGTACTACGGCCTGGCGTATGCGGCGATGCAGGATGGTGTACCCGCGAACCTGCGCGGCGCGGCCATGGGCGGATACTTCGTGGTGCAGTATTTGGGCGGCGCGGCGTGGGGACCGCTGATCACCGGCCGGTTGAGCGACCACTTCGCGCGCGTGGCGGCGAGTGCGGGAATGGCGGCGGACGCAGCCCGTGCGGCGGGCCTGCATCAGGCGATGTACGCGATTCCGGCATTAGCGCTGGCGCTGGCGGCGGTGCTTTGGACCGGAGCGGGCGCCATCGCTTCGAAACGCGGCGACGCCAGCTTGGTATCATGATCATGCAACCATGCCCGGTCTACTCTCGCAACTCGGCCCGATATCCGATGCGCTCACCAACAACGTCCGCGTCGAAGTTCTATCGAGATACTCACCCGAGAACTCCCAGCCGCTGCAGGACACGTGGGTATTCCAGTACACGGTCCGCATTACCAACCAGGGCGCCGAGACGGTTCAACTGATCAGCCGGCACTGGATCATCACCGACGCTTTCGAGCGCACCGAAGAAGTGAAAGGCCCGGGAGTGGTCGGGGAGCAGCCAACGCTTGCGCCGGGCGAATCGTTCAAATACTCGTCGTGGTGCCCGCTCAAGACGCCGATGGGTACGATGCACGGCACGTATCAGATGGCCGGCCCCGGCGGGAGCCGGTTCGACATCCAAATTGCGCCGTTTGCGTTGAAGGCGCCGTATACGGTGAATTGAGCGAGCGCGAAATGAGATAATCGATAAGAACGCTTGTATCGACGATTAGGCTATCGGGCAGGTGCTTTTTCTTCCAATTCTGCGCTCCACAGTGTCTATTTACATCGAAATTCGCCGCGACCTGGAGCTGGAGAATGCCATCATTCCCTAGAACGATCTATGGATTGCGGCCACTGCAAAAGAGCACGGCCTTCCCCTGTTGACGAGTGACAGTCACTTCAGAAGAGTTGCGGGCATAGCGGTTCTCGATCCGGGCGATTTCGAAGTCCCGATGGCTATACATTAGAGATCCGAACCGCGATCATTTCAGTTGCCGCCCGGCTGGCCGTTTCGGGGGCTTCTCGGGCCACTGAATCGTGGGCCGCCGCTTGTGCGCCGCGCAGTCTCGCAGAAACAGATTGATCAGGTTCTGATAAGGCATCCCAAGCTCCGCTGCCATCTGCTTGAAGTAGTCTACCGCCGTGGCATCCAAGCGAATGGTGATCTGGCGCTTGAGTTGTTTCACGTAAGGGTTCTTGCGGGAGTGGGAAAAATCGTATTCGCTTCTCATTGGAAACTCCAGTACACCTTTTCTTCATTCGTGGTCGCGCGGCGGGCGGAAATCAGCCGGATGACGGAATCGGCTTCCCAGTAGCAGTGACAGACCATGAGGCAGCGCGATTGAAAGCTGAGCCCAACAGCAGGAATCGCTCTTCATCAGCTGAATGATCCGGATCGCCGATCAAGCGGGCGTTTTCGTCGAGAAAAACGGTTTGAGCTTCCTCTAACGAGACTCCGTGCTTGGCGAGGTTAGATCTTGCCTTTAGCCGGTCCCAGGCAAATTCAATATTGCCCACAGCATTATATTAGCAATATCGGATGGGTTCGCAGACGGGTGGGGCTAGAAGGTATCTCCTGCCACTAGCCGTAAAATGAAGCCGCCCCGATAGGCTCATCGTCTCAACCAGCCTTCGGAGTCGCCGCCCGTTCGCTGCCACCGCGGCGAAAGGCGTCGACAACCACTTAATCCAATGACCGCCTGCCCGAAAGGGGTGAACCTCCGTTGCAGGTTACCGCAGCAATGCCTCGGTGCCCCGTAGAATCAGCGCCGCGCCGGCCATTCCGAAGGCGGCCGCGACGAACGCCGGTCTGGCGCCGTACCGCTTCCACTCTTCATCCACGGCGTGATAACCCAGGTAACACAACCAGCCGGCCGCGGCGCCCAGCGGGTAGGTGATCCACACGGTCCCCAAGTGCGGCGCAAGCCACAACCCGAGCGCTCCCCCGGCCAGCGTGGTCCCTTCGGCCAAAGTAGCCCAAGCCAGCGCGGCCGTGCGGGATTTCACCGCTGCCCGCAGAATACCGCCCAGCGCGATGCCTTCCGGCGCTTTGTGCAGCGCAATGGCTAGCGGCACTGCGAGCCGCAGTCCTAAAGGCGCGGCCCATTGCACGGTAGCGACACTCCAGCCATCCAGAAAACTATGTAGCGCAGCCGCCGCCAGCAGCGGACCGGCGAAGCCGTGCAATTCGGTGGAACACGAATCGTGATCGTGATCGTGCGAACATGCCGGACAGACGGAGTGTCCGGTGCGCGCCAGCAGAACCAGCAGGCCGTATCCCGCACCGAACAGGAGCAGGCTTGCGGCCCAACCGATCGCCGCCGCCAGCTCAGGCAGCAGGCCGAAGAGCGCGACTCCGAGCAGCATGCCGGCCGCCAGCGGAACCATGGGACGCGCGCGCTTACGCATACCCGTGAGCCGAATGCCGAGCATCGCGCCGGCCAGGCCCACCGCGGTTGCCAGCGCGGGCGCCGCGATGCCCGAGGTTGCGAAAAAAACGGCCAAGCAACCACTGTAACAGCCATACCCGCCGCACCCTGCTCGCTGTCAACGCCACGCCCGCTACGCTGTCGGCGCCATGCCCGCTGCGCTGCCGGCGCCACACCCGCTGGCCTTTGTCAACGCCACACCACGGAATCATTTGGCGGGATCATGCCACATCGCAGGGCATGGCCCCGCGCCACACCCACCACACCATATCGACGGGCCGGCAAAGCCCGAGGCATCGCGCCCCGCGCTATAATCCGCTTTCCCATGCCCGCCATTCGGCCGTCCGCCGCCCTTAGCGCCGACCAGATCCGCAGCGCGATTGAGGGCTTCCTCAAGCAATGCAAGCAACCCGCTTTGCTTGAGCCCGGCGAAGAGTTGTTCCCCCTCACCGCCGAGAATCTCGCGCTCGACGTCCGCGGCTCGCGGCTCACGCTTCAGGCCTGGGACCGCACCCGCAACTTGACGCGCCGCGTGACCGCCATCCAGGCATCCGCCGCCGGACGGCTCGAAATGACCGTCGAGCGTTTCGCTAAGCGCGAAGGCCAAATGTATCTCATCGATCTGGCCCGCCGCTCCGGCGCCGATCTGGGGCGGCGCAGCGAACGCCTGATCTTCCGCGAGCGCTTCCGCCTCTTCCTGCGGCGGCAGTTCACGGAGTGGAAAATCTCCGAAGTAAGCGCGGAACAGAATCTCGAATACAGCCTCTCGCCCGCCTTTCCCCGCGCTTTTCTGCGGCATGGGCAAGATGCGTGGGCGGCCATCGCGTGTCCGCCGGAAGCCGATGCGGGCGCGGTGCTCTCATTCGGCTTGATCTGGCTATCGCACCTTCGCGCGCGTGAGCGCCGCGTCGCGGTGCAGGGCCTGGCGATCTACGTTCCGGCCGGGCGCGAGCGCGCCACCGCTCTGCGCCTGCTTTGTCTCAACCCCGCGGCGGCGCGCTTCGCGTTGTTCACCTACACCGAACAGGATGTCATCGTGGGCGTCGACCCGCTGGACCACGGCAACCTGGACACCCGCCTCGACGTTTGCCGCCGGCCCGGACCCAACCAAGTCAAGGCATGGCAGCGGATCATGGAGCTTCCTAATGTGGAGGCCATCGCGAAGCACGATGGGCGCGTCAGTCTGCGCGTCCGCGGCGTGGAATTCGCCGAGTTGGATGGCGCCGAATTGCGCTTCGGCTTGAGCGAGCGCCGCCCGGCGCGCGAACATCATGTGCCCGAAATTATCCGCCTGGCGGAAGAGCTGGACCGCGCCCGCTCGCCGGAACCCGAGAGCCGCGAACACCCGCTCTACCGCCAATACCCCGAAGCATGGCTGGAATCGCAAGCCCGGGCGCAGATCGAAACCATCGACGCATCGTTATCGCGCGACCCGGTATACGGCCAGGTGCCAGCCTTCGCCGGCGGCGAGCGCGGCATCATGGATCTGCTGGCGGTGGATTACGCGGGACGTCTGGCGGTAGTGGAGCTCAAGGCGTCGGCGGACCTGCACCTGCCGCTGCAGGCGCTCGATTACTGGATTCGCGTGAAGTGGCACCTGGGCCGCGGCGAGTTCGGCGCGAACGGATACTTTCCGGGAGTTGCGCTGCGGCCGGAGGACCCACGCCTGATTTTGGTCTCCCCGGCGCTCGAGTTTCATCCCACCACCGAGACCATCCTGGACTATTTCGCACCGCACATTGAAGTGGAACGGGTCGGCGTAGCGGTAGAATGGCGGAAGGGGCTCGAAGTCATGTTCCGCCTTTCCGGAGCGCAGCGGCCCCGATAATCCTTCACTATGTTCGCAACCCTTAGGCAGGCTCGCGCTGCGCTGTCCCATTTGAACCCGGCGGAAGTGCGCAACCATGCCGCACGGACGGTGCGCGTGGGCTTGATTGCCGCCACGGCATATCGGTATGCGGTCATGGAAGAGGCGCTGGTTCCAGAGGCCGCGGACCCCGAGGATCGTATCCTCGGCATGAGTGCGATCTTTCGCGGCGGCGACCCCGATGCGCCTGCCCAAGTCGATCTGGTGCTGTACGACGAAGGCATCCCGGCGCCCAAAGGCGTCTACGTGCTGTACGCTCAAGATCTGGCTGCGACGTTGCAAGCCGTTCTCCACGACGACGATTCGCTCGAGCTTCCGCTGGCGCGGCAGTTTCCCGGTCTGCGGAGCCACGTGGTCGATCGCATCGTGCAGTCCATCGCTCGCGAGAACGCGTTGTTCGCGTTTGCCACGGCGCTGCCCGACGTAATCCCAAGCTTGGTGGAGATTCCGTGGGCCTTCGGCGAATGGGCTACCGACACGGCTTTTCTCACGGCGAATCAGATCCGCATGGCCTTTATGATTTCGGCGGCGTGCGGCAAAGAAGCCGGTTTCGCGAAGCAAAAACTACAGATTCTGTCCATCGTTGGGGGAGCGTTTGGCTGGCGCGCCATCGCGCGCGAGCTGGCGGGCAAGATCCCTATGGGCGGGGGATTGATCGCTAAAGCCGCCATTGCCTACGCGGGAACATTCGTGGTGGGGAAGGGTCTCGAGCTCTTGCATCGAGGCCAGGTGAGCTTTTCCCACGAGCAAAAGCGAAGCATGTACCGCGATGCGCTGGAACGCGGCCGGGAACTTGCCCGATCGCTGGTGCAACCACGCTCATAGCGGGCGCGTCATACGTCATAATGGAAGCAACGCCACCGCCGCTATTGGTTCGTCCACATTGGCTTGTCTTCGCGTGCGGCCCGGCGAAAGGATTACCATGCGCCTGTTGCCCGTAGCTATCGCTTCCAGCCTCGCGGCTATCGCTCTCAGCCTCGCGGCCGCTTGTTACGCCGACATCGTCACGCTCAAGAACGGTCGCATAATCAATGGAACCTACCTGGGCGGCACGCCGCGCCAGATCAAGGTGGAAGTGGGCGACAACATCCAAACCATCGATGTGGGGGATATTGCGCGAATCGAATTCAGCAGTGGCGGATCTGCCAGCTCCCGCGATGGCTCCCGCGATACGCCCCGCGACGATGGGCGTCCCACCCTGCGTCGAGCGGATGCGGATTCGGGCTCCAGTTCGGGTTCAGGTTCGGGTTCGTCCTCGGGTTCGGGTTCGGGCACGCAAGGTTCCCGCCCGATAATTCTCCAGCCCGATCCAAACGATACGGGCTCGTATCCTTCTTCGGGATCTTCGGGCTCGTCGTATCCTTCCGACAATTCCCGTCCGACATTACGGCGTGCTTCGTCCGATTCGTCTTCTTCTTCCGATTCGTCTTCCTCTTCGTCCTCCGACAGCGGCAGGCCGACGTTGCAGCGGCCTTCCTCGGATTCCTCGCCGCCCTCTTCATCGTCTTCACAGCCTGGCGACAGCGACCGGCCCGTATTGCGCCGCGCTGCTCCGGACGCCTCCGCGGCCGCGCCTGGGCAGCCCACCGCGGCGGTGCAAATCCCCGCACAGACCGAATTTGTAGTTCGCATGATTGACGCGGTGGATTCCCAAACTGCGAAGGAAGGCGACGTCTTCAGAGCGAGCTTGGATCAGCCCGTCGTAGTCAACGGCCAAACGGTAGTGCAGCGCGGAGTGGATGCGCAGGTGAAGCTGGTTCAAGCGCAGCAATCCGGAAAGTTTACCGGGAAGACTGAGTTGACGCTCAGCCTCTGGTCGGTGACGGTCGACGGCAAAGTAGTCGGGATCGACACGCAGAACATTACTAAGGCTAGCTCTTCCCGCGGCGCGCAGACGGCGAAGGTGGCTGGCGGCGCGGCCGCGGCGGGCGCGGTGATCGGCGCCGTTGCGGGCGGGGG
>PLDF01000285.1 GCA_003135055.1 Bryobacterales bacterium
TTCGGCCCGCGAAATTTCATGGAAAGCCCGGTGGCGCTCCGGGATTCCCCGAAGTGCGAGGTGGTTTTCGACCCTGTCATTTTTCGCCAATGTACGGCCGCCGACAGACGACAAAAAACGATCGTCCGTCCCACCTCAGCACTTAATGCCCTCTAACAAACTGACCCGACCTGCCTCCAAGAGTGCAATGATGCGTTCGGCATCGAAGACCGCCCCTGCCCAGGTCCCGCCGCTGGCTTCCTGAAGCGCAGCCCACAGCCGCGTATCGTCGGGCAGTTGCGGATCGGCGGATAAGTCGGGCCGCGGAAGCCTCGCTTCCAGATCCACATCGATGACATTCACAGTACCCACAAGCGCGTTGCGGTCCACTATGATCTCAATGATGTCGTTCTCTTGAATCTTGCCGATGGGGCCGCCCGCGAGCGCTTCGGGAGTCACATGCCCGATGCAGGCGCCAGTCGATACGCCGCTGAAACGCGCATCGGTGAGCAGTGCCACCTGCTTCCCAAAGGGCAGATATCTCAACGCCGATGTCACCTGGTAGACTTCTTCCATGCCGGAGCCTAGAGGACCGCGGCAGATCAGCACGATGATGTCGCCCGCCTGAATCTTGCCGGATTTTAGCGCTTCGACGGCGTCGGTCTCTCGGATGAAGACGCGCGCCGGACCGCGCTTCCGGTAGACGCCGTCGGCATCGATAACACTGGGGTCGATGGAAGTGCTCTTGATAACGCTTCCTCCGGGCGCCAGGTTGCCGACCGGGAAACACACCGTGGACGTCAAACCGCGAGCGCGCGCGGTGTCGGGACTCATGATCACCCGGTCGGGATCGATGCCGTCGCGTTCCCGAAGCGTCTTTCGCACGGCGGCCCGCCGCTCGCTCTGTTCCCACCAGTCCAATAACTCACTCAGCGGTGCGCCGGCGGTGGTAGTCACGCGCGTATCGAGCAGCCCGGCACGGCGCAAATGAAGCATCACTTCCGGCACTCCGCCGGCCATGAACACCTGGACAGTTGGAAAACCTTGAGGGCCGTTGGGCAAGGCATCGACGAGACGCGGCGTCTGCCGGTTGATGTGAGACCAATCCTCCACCGAGGGCCTGCGGAGTCCGGCGTAAAATGCGACCGCGGGAATGTGGATCACCAGGTTAGTGGAACCGCCGAACGCGGCGTGGAGGATGAGCGCGTTTTCGAGCGCCGCTGGCGTGAGGATATCGCGCATGCGCAGGTTCTTCTCATCGAGAGCGCGCAACGCCCGGGCCGAGCGGCGAGCCATAT
This sequence comes from Bryobacterales bacterium, assembly GCA_003135055.1. GTDB lineage: Bacteria > Acidobacteriota > Terriglobia > Bryobacterales > Bryobacteraceae > PALSA-243. The sequence goes on from PLDF01000285.1 coordinate 1,278, forward strand.
CCAACCAGATCGGGGACCCGGAGGGCGCCAACGCCGAATGCGGCAGACTCAAGCCCAGCGCTTCGGCGGCCACCTGCGAGCTGGCGGCGGTACCGAGGAATTGACAACCGCCGCCCGGCGAGGCGCAGGCGTGACAGAGGGCCTCGGAGGCGTAGGCAAGCGTTACCTGGCCGTGCGCAAAGCGCGAGTTGACGGATTGAACTTTACCGGCATCCTCGCCGTCTTCCGCCAACAGCGAGACGCCGCCCGGCACAAGTATCGCCGGCAGATCGGGCGAGCCGGCGAGCGCCATCATCATGGCCGGCAGACCCTTATCGCAGGTGGCGACGCCGAGCACGCCGCGGCGCGTCGGCAGGCAACGGATCAGGCGGCGGAAAATAGTGGCGGCATCGTTGCGGTAGGGCAGGGAATCGAACATCCCCGTGGTGCCTTGAATTCGCCCGTCGCAGGGGTCCGAACAGTACGCGGCAAATGGAATCGCGCCAGACGCGTCCAGTTCCCGCGCCGCCGCGTCCACCAGCAGGCTCACCTCCCAGTGCCCGGTGTGATAGCCGAGCGCGATGGGAGTGCCATCGGCCGCGCGCAAGCCGCCGTGGGTACTCAGGATCAGGTACTCGGGCGATCCGAGTTTGCCGGGGTCAAGCCCCATGCCCGCATTCAGAGCCCAACCGAACAATTGACCGGAAGGCCAGTGACGGAGCTGATCCGGAGTCAGTGGAAGCGGCGCTCTGGTTACGGCCGCGTGACTTTGGAATTCGAACAGGGATGGATCGTTGGAATCGAGGATTGACGATAGTTCGAAAGGCATAATTAAGTAATAGGGAGGCTACTCGGTTATTCTGACATTAAACGCGAGCTTCCAAGATTGGAGGTGGGTGGATGCGCCATTTTTCCCAGTTGGGCAGCCGCGGAACCACTGCCGGCAAACTCGATATTCAGCGCCGCAAACCGCTACTGCTGTGACCAGGTGGTTTGGTGCCTGCCGGAAAGCACTCCCTCACGGTCGTGGCTCCGATCGGAGCCGGGCCCAGAGGCGCCCCGTTAGGAAGCCGTTTAGCGGGGGCGCCGAATCTCATGGTTGGGGAACTATATGGCGCTACGACAATAGCGCCGAAATTTGGAATTCGCCTCCTTCGGGGTCTTATACGTTTTCGGGATTCTCTCGCTCGGCCGCGCAAATACAAAAGGCGCCATGCGGATGCGGGCTTACGACCCGATTCCAGTGTAGCGCGGGGAATTTCGTCGAACACGGAGATTTGGAGGGCGCAAACGTTAAGAGAGCGGCTGCCAACCGGGCGATTCTAGCGGGCTCGGAGAAAGCGCGGAACCAAGCCAATTTCGCGGAAGTTCAAGCCTAGCTGCGGGTTAGGAGGATGGCTAGCGGGCTGCCAATGGGAGTTGAGTGGCGTAGCCGAGCCGCTTGTGCAGCGGCCGCGTGCGAGGCCGGATTTATTTCAAAGTGCTGTGACTGACCGGGCGACCTTCCTATAAAACCCTTAGGCGATTGCCGTAACACCCAAATGCTTTTCGGGATTTCCTCGCTCAGCCTCGAAATCCAGCCAAGCCAATTTTGGATTAGCCCGAGGTGGTCAAGGGCCGGCCGCCTTTGACGTCCCAATGCCGCACCTCTACCACCTTGCCAAGGTGAAGCTCGAAAATTCCGGCACGTGAATTCTTCCGCACCCGTTGAACAATGACCGTCAATTCAGGCGCCTTCGATCGCATTCCATTGATCAGACGGAGCTCGAAAGGAGGTTCGGTTTTCGACAAGCGTCGAATCCAGTACGGCTTGATCTCGCGGAACTCGACCCGTTTCCGTCCGGCTGCAATTTCTTGAAGCCACTCGCGTTTGATGGTCGTAGTGATCCTATCCATTTGCGAATACCTTAGCAGCTTCGTCCTTCGGTATTTTCACGGTACACGATTTCGCATTTGAAGTTCGGTGAAAATCTGGAAGGCGCGGATTCTTACTCGAGTCATGGATCCGCCTTCCGACTTCCGATCCACCGGAGCGGCCGGCGCCAGAGCGGTCCCACCAGACGTGCGGCTTTGCGCTGTCCGGCGGTTCGGAAGGTCCTCGCAGGAGCGCGTCGCCCGAATCCCCGCTTACGCACGGTCGAAGCCGCCCGCCACGCGCGCGGTCCAGCCCGGCACAAACCTGTTTCGGCCGTATGGTAGCGCCGTGCACGGCATGAGCTATGACGGCTATGGGAAGCTGGAGCCGCTCAGATTTCCGAAGCCGATTTGGCGGATGCAGCACCGGAGAGCCGCGCGGAGGCTGTGTTCCCGGCGGCTCCGTGGCCCAGATATCATTAACAGAAGCCAAGAATGCCGCCCCAGTTAGCGTGGCAGCATTAATCAAAGACAACATCGACTTATTTGATGAAAATTACTAGTATTTCTACGTGAACAGTCCTATCGTTTCTACATACGTCGGGGAATACGCTGCTCTCCCGCTCAGCGATGATCGTGCGGAGTGCGCAGAAGAAGCCGGGCGTCGTACCCGTAGTGCGCGTGGGGCAATTGCCGGAGTATTGCTGGGTGCGGGCTTGTGGGCCGCAATTCTGGCATTCGCTGGCTTCGTCAAGCTTTAGGTCGGGTACGCGGGCCTCCGCGCATCAACCTGCTTGATTGGCCGTGGCTCCAGCGCACCATGAATTTCGCGCCGGTTTCAGGCAACGCGGCAACCCTTCCGTTGGGACGGATGGCGCGTTCCGGAAAATCGAATGGGCGTCTCAGCAACAAGAGCAGGACTGCCATCGGTAAACAATCGTTACATCCCGTCCAAGCAGGATCTTGATAATGCCTATCGGACGATCAAAGTAACGGCCACAGGACAGCACGGTGAAAAACTCCCGGTGCGGACAAGAGCCGGCTACCCTGCCTCGCCGGAGCGGAAACGCCGCGCGCACGAGTTTCCAAGAAAAACTCCGATCAGGCATCCACTTTCCTCTGTTTCAGCCAAACGAGGGATCGGATGCGCGAAGTAGGCCGATGATTTCCGAGTAGCGCCTCGATCGGTGAGGCGATTCGGACCCGCTGGAATCGCGGACAATATCCGGAGATCAGCCTGGGCGTCGGCGCTAAGCCGAAGTTCGTCACGACGAGTTCCTCCCTCGGCGGTCCACATGGCCGGCGGCCCTTCCGTTGCCGAACAAGCCACTCGCCCAGCCCAGCGCATTGAATATAGTCAGACGAGCCGGAGCGCCTCCGGATTCGTCACGCGAACCGGCTCTCCGTCCAGAAACGCAATTGCGTTATCCATGCTCTGCCGGTAGAACTCCGCCCAAGTCTCTTGCACGCCGTAGCCGAGATGGGGTGTCATCACCGTGTTGGGGGCGCTGCGCAGCGGATGGTTCGCAGGCAGCGGCTCGCGGTCATAGACATCGAGCGCGGCTATGATGCGGCGCGCGTGCAGAGCCTCGATCAGAGCCGCCTCGTCCACTATCGGACCGCGGGACGTGTTAATCAGGATCGCGCCCGGTTTCATTCGCGCGATGTCGGCGGCGCCGATCAGCCCGCGTGAGCGCGGCGACAACACCAGATGGATGCTGACCGCATCCGAGCGCGCGAGCAGCTCTTCTTTGGAGACGAACGTCGCGCCCGCCGATTGCGCCTTCTCCGATGTAAGGTTCCGGCTCCAGGCCAGCACGGTCATGTTCAGCGCCAGGCAGTAGCGGGCCATGTGCGACCCGAGACGGCCGAGGCCGACGATCCCCATTGTCTTTCCCGCCAGGCCGATGCCGACTGGTACGCCCATTTGGAAGCCCCCGGCGCGGATATTGGCGTCGCCGGTGGGGATCGCCCGGGCCGCTGCCAGCAGCAGGCCGAGCGCCAACTCGGCGGTGGCGGCCTCGCTCGCGGCTCCGCCAACCGTATTGCACACCACCACGCCTCGCGCGGTACAGGCGGGCGTGTCGAGCGAGAGGTTGCGCGCGCCGGTTATGCCTAGCATGCGCAGCCGGGGCAAGCGGTCGATAAGAGAACCCGGCAGAGGCGTGCGCTCGCGCATCGACAGGACAATATCGAATTCCGCCAGCTCCGTGGCGGCGTCATTCTCGTCGTCAAACGCCTGCTCGAAGAACACCACTTCGGCGCGCGCCTTAAGCGGCGACCAGTCGGTGCTGCTTTGCGCCACACCCTGCCAATCGTCCAGAACCGCCACCCTGGTCATCGTTTCCTCTCTCGATAATTGCGTGCCCGCGCACCACCATTGGGCATGCAAATCCATAGTAAATGATTCCGCGCTCGAACCCGCGATCCGGACGGCCTCGCAGACTTCAATCCCCTGGCCGCTTCGAGCAGCCGGTGAAATAGCGGGAGCTTACTCGAGTTCTCAGAAGCTCTCAACGCGAAGCGCGTTCACACGAGTGTGAACGCTGCACGCATAAGTGCGTGCGCCACGACTTTCTTGCCTGCCCACACGCCCCTACTGTCTGATATAGTATCGCCGAACCCCTATGAACCGTCGCGATTTTCTCCATGCCGGGGCCGCCGGCTGTCTGTTCGGCGGTCCATTCGAGCGTCTCGCCGCCGCGTTTAAGAACAAGGTGAAAATCACCGGCGTCAAGTGCATGATCGTGCGTGGAACCTGGGACTGGAATCTCATCAAAATCGAGACCGATTCCGGCCTCTACGGCATCGGCGAAGCCTACTGGGGCTGGGGCGTGAAGGATCTGGTCCTCAACAAAATGGCGCCGATTATTGTCGGCGAAGATCCGCTCAACGTCGACAAGCTCTACACCAAAATGCTGATGCAGAGCGCGGGTGCGGGCGCGATCGCCGGAGTCACGGTCACCGCGGCGAGCGGAATCGAGATCGCCTTGTGGGACCTGTGCGGGCGTATTCTGCAAACTCCGGTGTGCAATCTGCTGGGTGGAAAGTTCCGCGACCGCATCCGTTTTTACCGCACGCTTCAGGCCGTCGGCAAGGTGGAAGACCCGGCCGCCTGGCGCGCTCAGGCCGAAGCCGCGCGCGCGGAGAAGTGGGGCTGGACGGCCTTCAAATTCCAGGGCGACGGCGTTCCCCTGAAGGCGGATCCCGAATTCAAAGAGCCGGGGCACGACCCGTATGCCCGGGGTCTCACGCAGCGGGACTACCGGCGCATTGTGAAGGGCATGGAGACAGTGCGCGAGACGCTCGGCCAGGATGCCGACTTCGCCATCGAGTGCCACTGGCGATACGATACGCAGGATGTCATCCGCCTGGCGCGGGAGCTGGAGCCGGTGAAACCCATGTGGCTCGAAGACCCGGTGCCGCCGGACAACATCGAAGCTATGGCGCGGGTCACCCAAGCGATCGGCATTCCGGTCTGCACCGGGGAGAATCTCTATGGACGCCAGGGCTTCCGCCGGCTGATCGAAATGCAGGCATGCTCCGGAGTCCACATCGATATTCCGAAGTCCGGCGGCTTGCTGGAGTCCAAGAAGATTTCGGATCTCGCGGACCTGTATTATATCTGGACCGCGTGTCACAATCCCGCGAGCCCGGTGGGAACCATCGCTTCCTGCCACGCCGCCTCGGCCATGCGCGAGTTCCGCATTCATGAGTTGGCTAACTGGGTTGACTGGTGGCCGAATCTGGTGGTCCGCGAGGGTCCATTCTGGGAGAACGGTTACTTTACCATCCAGGACAAGCCGGGCTATGGCATTGAATTGAACCCCGATGTTGCCAGGGCCCATCTGGCCCCCGGCGAAGTTTGGTGGGGATGACTTGAGAGGGCGGCGATTTGAGAGGGCAGCGACTTGAGATGGCGATAAAGCATCGAGATCTACTGCCGGACGCGTTCCGTCTGTCATCCCTGTTCCGTCTTGCCGGCGGCCAGTTCGCGGGTCCCCGAGTCGGCATCGTATCGGCACTCGTCGCGCATCCAGCCGGGAAAGCGATTCAGCGAAATCAGGTGTTTGACGCAGGACTCGCGACACATCGAACAGGGCCCGTTCTCGTAAAGCAGCGCTAAGCTGGCCTCCGCCTCGCCGGTCAGATTCGCTTTCACAAAGCGGAGGACGTCCATTCCGAGGCTGTGATAGACATGGTCGCTCATCGGCTGCCGTAGCGCTTGCTCGATGAGCTTGTAATCGCCTGGCTGACTCTGGGCCGTCAGCAGCGTGACGCCGAGATCGCATCGGTCGGGTGTGCTCATCAACTCCAATCCCAGGTTGCGCATGCTCGGATCGTCGATATGGGTCAATGCCTCGACCGCGGCGTGAGACAGCCGCCAGCTTCCGGACTTCGCGAGCTCGATGAGCTGCCGGTGCGGACCGGGAAAACGCCGTTCTCTGAAAATGCGCAGATAGTCCCAAAGTTTGCATGCTGGAAGGTCTGGAGCCTCCTCGGACTGTCTGGCAGCGCACTTGGCCGGGGGCGTTAGGGCTCCGGTGATCCCAGAGGCAGGCGGTAGCCTGTAACAAGCTAACGATCCCGCATATCGTGCCGTTTCAGTCTTCTGGCGCATGGATTTGACGCTGCTGCTGCCCGTCCCATACAATCATCAGGTTACATGGCTGGCAAGCGGATATCTTCGCGTGTGTTCATATTAGGGGCCGGAGTGTCCGCGTCATGCGGGATTCCTGTGGCGCAGAATATTTTACGGGCGGCGATGGACCATCTTGAAAATAATGATGGTGCCACGCGCGACAAAATACATAAGTTACTCGACTACCTGTATCCCAACTTCAACTCGGCGCTTCGGAACTACCCGAACATCGAAGACTTCATGAACTTATTGCAGATGGCACAGCAGGTCAACTCTGAGGATTTCATCGAAAGCAGCATCTGGCCCGCGGTGGATCTGCGGGAAATCGAGGCGAGTGTTTTGCAGGCCGTCACCGACTACCTCTGGGCCCAGATGAAGAACTGTAATCTTGAGGCTATGAAGAAGTTTGCGAAGCACATACTGCGAGAAGGCGACACGATCATCACGTTCAATTGGGATGTCACGATGGAGAAAGTTCTCGATGACGAAGACGAGCTGACGTTCTGGTACGAGCCGACTACGGAAGTTCTGCTCCTAAAGCCGCACGGCTCGATTGACTGGTTCAAGCGCGCTGAGGTTCCCGCCGATGTTGCTAATAAGGCGCTACGAAAAATTGACGACGAACTAAGCGTCTATCCGGAATCCACACTGGCGAAACATAAGGCGCTGAAAACACAGCCGCCGGTGATCGTGCCGCCGATAGCGATGAAGGACTTCACGCTCCCTTTCCTCCGGAAGACGTGGAAAAGGGTCTACCGCGCCGTTTCCCAGGCAACGGATGTCTACTTCATCGGTTACTCACTTCCAAAGGAAGACCAATTTGCACGTCTTGTACTGAGCCGTGCATTGCGTAACAACAGATTGAAGGCGCATCGGGGCGAAAAGAAAGGCCTTAGAATTCGCGTGGTCAACCCGGATGAGGCCGCGCAGCAAACCTTCATTCGGCTTGTTGGAGTAGGCTTCAAAACCCATTTCGAATTCTTTCACACCACATTCGATCGATTCGTTCAATCGGTGGCGGAGTCTCTCATCACACTCTGACTTCAGCGAAATCGTTGCGCACGACGAGAAGCGGAATAATGAGACGCACGGACGCACGAATCGAAGACGCATCCAGAAGATTCACTGCTGTCCAAAACACG